>NZ_DATGCW010000108.1:0-18820 GCF_035311605.1 Saliniramus sp. | reverse complement strand
GCTGCGGCAAGATCGGCGAGTGCACGCCCGGCCTGCGCGGCAAGATCCCCCATCCGCGCCGCGACGGCGGTATCATCGGGATGCGCGTTGGCCTGATCGAGACCGGCGGCGCCTGTTTCCCGCCGTCCCTCGCCCGCACCTTCGCGCCGCGCCCGTTCGGCGGCGATTGCCTCCGGGCCGCGCCACGCATCCGCGCCACCGCCCTTCTCGCCGGCCTTGTCGGACGCGCGTGCCTGCGACTGACCGCTGCGACTGTTATGACGGGCGGCGTGATCAGCCGAGGGCGGATCGAAACGGGTCAATGCGGCACTCATCGTGTTTGCCCTTCGAGCAGGAGATCGATGTCGTCGAGCGCAGCCATGGCGCGCTGCATGATCGGGGTTTGCGAATACAGAGCGGCCTCGAGCGCGGTCTCGGGCAGCGTCTCCTCGGGAGCATCCGCATCGGCGATATCGGCTTCGACGTCATCGCCATCGGCGTCATCGGCATCGGCGTCTTCTCCGGCACTCGGAATATCGCCTTCCACCTCTGCCTCGGCTTCAGCCTGGGCCTCAGAATCGGTCGCATCGGAGGCATCCGCGAGGTCAGGCTCGTTCGTCTCCGCCTCGTCATTCACACCCACCGCCGCGAGGAGCGGCTCGCCGATGGCGGCGGCGGTGGCCATCGCGGCTTCGAGGATCGGCAGATCCGCCTCGGGCAGCCTGTCGGGATCCAGCGCGAGCAGAATCTCGACAGCCGGCTCGTAGGCGGGCGTCACGATCTGCGCGGCAGCGAAGTAGAACCGCGCACGCTCTTCCTCGTCGCTGTCGCCGGCGGAGAAACCGATCGCGCGCTCGGAGGCGTAACGCGTCAGGTCGAGCGTGCCTGAAAGCAGCGCGTTACGGGCGAAGAAGAGATAGAGGTCACGCTTTCCCTCACCGTCCATCTGCGCGAGCACGGTTTCGAGCCGCAGGAAATCCTCGACGCTCTGCGCGAAATCGAGCGTCGCCAGCAGCGTGATGAAACGCTGGCGGAAATTGCCGGCGTAGACCGAGCTGCGGTAGCGGCGCAGATACTGTACGGCGAGAAATTCCAGCCGCTCCAGCTCGCCGCGCTGGCCCTCGACGAAGATCTCGCGGCGCAACGCCGCCTCCTCGGCGAGTGTGCCGGGGGCAAGCAGACGCGCCAGTGAAAGCAGACGCACGGCCTCCTGCGGATCCTCGCGCACGATCAGCGCCGAGCGGGCAATGGCGATCTGCGCCCCGAGATAGCCCGGCAGGGCCAGCGGATCAAAACCCGCGAGCCGCTCGCGCGCATCCTCCTCGCGACCATGCACATAGGCGAGCGCGCCGGCCAGAAGATCGGGATCGATCGCGGGCGCGGGATCGAGGGCGAGCATGCGCTCCAGCACGATCGGCGGGCCGCCGCCCAGGACGAAACTCACCGCCGCATTGGCGTTGCGCTTGTCGATGAATTCCGCCGGATCGGCGCGCAGGAAGGTTTCGGCGACGCGGGTGATCAGCGCCCGCTGGCCCTCATGAGCGCGGATATCGCCATGCGCGATGCGCTCCTGCAGGGATTGCAGCGTGCGCAGCATGGCATAGGGCTGGCGGGCCTCCTCGCGTCGCTCCTGTGCGATCTGCGCCGCGCGCGTCGCAATACGGGCGTCGGATTCGCCAACGGCCGGAACGGGAGCGACAAGGAGCGGCGCCAGCCCCGCACCGGCGAGCAGCAATCGACGCAAGCGGAGAGCAAATCGGGCCGTCATGCCGCACGCTCCAGCAGCAGAATCTCGATGCGCCGGTTCTCCGCCGCGTCCGGATCGGCGGGCACCTTGAGCATGCGATCCGCATGACCTTCCACCCGGGCGATGCGCCCCTCGTCGAAGCCGCCATGCACGAGCATGTGATAGGCCATGTGGGCGCGCGCGGTGGACAGACGCCAGTTGTCGTATTCTTCTGAACGGAAGGGGCGGCCATCCGTATGGCCCCTGATTACAAGCGGCTCCGGACGCTGGCCCAGCACCTGGGCGAGGGTGCGCAGCACACCGACGACTTCCGGCTTGGGCTCGGCGGAGCCGATCGCGAACATGCCGAAATCCGCCGCATCGGTCAGGCTGATCAGCATGCCTTCCGGCGTGGCGCGTACTTCGAGAAGCGGTTGATCGGCCAGTTGCGGCAATTCCGTATCGATCTGGCGGGCGATCTCCGCGCGCAACGCGGCGGCTGCGACCTCGGCCTCGGTCGGCGCTTCCTCGGTCAGCACTTCCTCGACGGTCTTTGCCAGCTCGATCTCACCCTCGACGCTGGATTCCTCCAGCAGACCGGGCTCGACATCGGTGAAGGTGTCGAGCGCGGGCAGCGGCTCCTGCGCAATCTCGGCGATCGCGATCGCCTCGACATCGGCGGCGGGCTCCTCGACCACCTCGATCACGATCATACCCTGGCCGGCAAAACCGTTTTCATCATCCGGCACCACCGTCTCGGTCTCTTCGCTCTCGACGAACAGCGGAAACGGCAGCTGCGCTTCGTCGGTGGCGGGTTCGCCCTCGCCGGGGCCGAGTTCGGGAAAGGCGGCACCGGCATCGGTGAGGCCGCGCGGGCCGGTCGAGCCATCGCCATCTGCGCGGGCGATGCGCGGCTGTGGCGCGGTCTGCCAGTAGACCGGGTCGAAGGGATCGCGGAACGCATCGCCACCGGGCAGGCCGGGCTCACCGCTCTCGCCGGGAGAGACGTCGATCGCGGCGCTCGGCGGCTGGCGCTCGTCGAGCTCGGCGGCGAGCTCGGCCAGAACCGCGTAGGGATCGTGGAAGAGTTCTCTCTCGGAAAAGCGCGGGCGCTCGCCGCCGGCGACATCGGTCCCCTCCCCGCCCTCGCCCGGATCACCGCGCGGGGGCACGATTGTGGAATGCTCGTCGCCATCGACGCCGCTCGACGAGGATTCGGGATCGCGCAGGCCTTTGCGGTCGCTCGTCGCCTCGGCCAGATTGATGGGGTTGAAATAGTTCGCCACCATCTCCTTGGCGTCATCATCAGTGACGTTGATGAGCCACATCACCAGAAAGAAGGCCATCATCGCGGTCATGAAATCGGCGAATGCGATCTTCCAGACGCTGTTCTTGGCTTCACCTGCGTCAGGGTCGCGCTTGCGGCGTACGATGATGATTTCCTGGGGCTGCTTGTCGTCCATGACGGGGTTCCTCAGGGCTGGCTCACATCGCCGGACAGGATCCGGGACCATTGACTGATCTGTGTTTCGAGCGTGGTGTCGGCGCAGCTCACGTGAATATCGGCGCGGCCCGGCACGACATGCATGACGAGACCGGGGCGCTCTGGCAGGGCGGCGCGTAAAGCGTCGAGCAGATCCTGCGGACCCTCGACGCGGATCTCGGCGCCTGCCTCGCCGGCGGTGAAGAGGCGCTCCAGCATGCGCGCCATCTCGGCGCAGGCCTTCTCCCGCAGGGCTTCGGCGAGAAAGGGCTCCAGCGCACGGCCAAGCTTTTCGGCAATCCGCAGGCGCAGATCCGCCAGGCCCGCTTCGAGCGCTTCGGTCAGGCGCGCCGATTCCTCCGCGACCCATATGGCGCGCGCCTCCTCGAGCGCGCGTTCATGCGTTGCGGTGAGTTCGGCGATCACCGCCTCGCGGGTTTCACGGGCGGCCTCGGCGCGACCGGCCTCATCGGCCTGTATGCGCGCCTGTTCGAGCGCCTCCGCCATCTTCATATCGGCCTGAGCCTGGACCTCGGCCTGCCCGGCCTCGTAGCCACGCTGCCAGGTATCCTCGGAAGCTCCGCCGCGCCGGGCTTCCGCCATCGGGCGCGCCGCACCCTCCTCATGGCGTGGCTCTGGCGGCTGCAAGACCTGGAATTCCTCGAGGCAGCTCTGGATCGGGCGTACCATGATCACGCATCCTCGCTTTCACGCATCCATTGGCGCAGGATGTGGACGGCCTGTTCTTCGTTCAGATTGACGATCTGTTCGAGGCGTTTGACGTTGTTCGTGTTGAACCGGGAAGACACATCGGCGATCAGATCGACATCGCCCGACCCGGCAGCCATGCGGTCGGCCAGGGCGGCGGGCCCGTAACCGCCCGCTTCGCTCTCGATCGCGACCGGCGTCGCGGCCTGCTCGATCGCCTGCTGCTCGCTCTGCGGACGCTGCACGACGGCGTTGACGGCAGGGCGCAGGCCGAACCAGATCACCATCGCGGCCACCAGCAACATGGCGAGCGCGCTGACGATATTGCCGGTCTGGCGCAAGAGGATCTCGCTCATGGCCGGACCGGGCACAGGTTCGAAGTTGCCGTAATCGTCGAGGAAGTTGACGACCGCAACCTTGAGCGTATCACCACGCTCCTCGCGCAAACCGGCAGCGGAGGCCGCAAGCGCCTCGATCTCGGCAATCTGCGCGGCAAGTTCCGCTTCGCCTGCATCTTCACCCAGAGCCGCCGTGAGCCGGGAACGGTTGATGAGGAGCGCGATCGAGACGTTCTCGATGGCGTAGCCCTCGCTGCTGGTCTGGATCTGCGTGGACGAGATCTCGTAATTGGTCAGATCCTCACGCCGCTGGACTTCCTCGTTCGACTGCTCACCCGGCACCGCGCCGACTTCCTCTTCGGGAATGTTCTGCTGCACGGTTGTGGGGGTGTCGCGTGAGAGGTTTTGCGCGGTCTCGTTTTCGCGAATGGTGCGGATCGAGCGTTCGACACGGGAATCGGGATCGAAAATGGTCTCGTTGACCACCCGGCGATCCGTATTCAGGCTCGCCTTGGCGCTGACCTCGAAATTGTCGAGCCCCAGATAAGGAGCGAGCGTGCGCCGGACATTGCCCTCTATCTCTCGGTTTACACCGGCGGTCAGCGTCGCCATCTGCGCGGTGGCGCCGTTGCTGCCGTCATCGCCGGAGGCGAGCAGCGTACCGTCGGTCGAGAGAACGGTGACACGCTCCACGCTCATCCCCGGCACGGCGGCGGCGACGAGGTGGCGGATCGATTGCGCTGCGGCGCCCGCATCGGGCGATTGCATGCGCACCACCACCGAGGCCGAGGGCGGGTGCTGTTCACGGCGAAAGGAGCCGGGATCAGCCATGACGATATGCACCCGTGCCGCCGAGACCCCGCGTATCGCCTGGACCGAACGGGCGATTTCACCCTCGAGCGCGCGCACCCGGGTGACTTCCTGCATGAAGGAGGTGATGCCGAGCGAGCCGAGATTGTCGAAAAGTTCGTAACCGGCATTGGCGCTGTAGGGCAGCCCCTTCTCGGCCAGCAGCATGCGCGCCCGTGACGTCTGCGAATGCGCCACCATCACCGCGTCGCCCGCCGCACTGACATCGAAATCCATTCCGGCCTCGGTCAGTGCCGAGCCGATGCGGGTGACGTCCTCGCGCTCAAGCCCGGAATAGAGCACCGTGAACTGCGGTCGGCTGAGATAATAGGCCGAGAGACCGATCGTGGCGAAAACCGTCAAGCCGACCAGCGCCAGTATCATCAGACGCCTGGCTCCCAGTTCCTGCAGGCTCACCCATAATTTATCGGCATGTTCGCGCGCGCTCATCGTGCCTCTCGCCCTGTTCCGCCTCACCGATGCGGGCAGCCGCCCTGGGGAGTTGTCCACGCATCGAAGACCACTGTGGCGCTTCAATCTTGTCCGAGGATTGCGTCTTGCCGTTCGCGCCATAGATACTCACCGTCATGCAATGCCGTCGGATTCGGCGGCGACGATGGGGAGGAAGGGTTTGAGCGAGGGCGAGACTCCACCGAAGGACGATCCGGCGGCGGACGGCACAGGCCAGCCGGCGCAAAGCGGTCCGACCCTGAAGATCGCCCCGTCGATGAGCCTCATCGACACCGCCCAATGGGATGCCTGCGCGCTGGCCGCCGCGACGCCGGACGAGCGCGACGATCCCTTCATCCGCCACGCCTTTCTGTCGGCGCTGGAAGATGCCGGCTGCGTGCGCGCCGAGACCGGCTGGGGCCCGGCGCATGTGCTGCTCGAAGACGAGGGCGGCGCGCTGATGGGCGCCGTACCCTGCTATCTGAAAGGTCATTCACGCGGCGAATATGTTTTCGATCAGGGCTGGGCGGACGCCTATGAGCGCGCCGGCGGGCGCTATTATCCCAAGCTCCAGGTCTCCATTCCCTTCACCCCGGTGACCGGCACGCGTCTGCTCGCACCGCCCGGAGAGGCCGGGGGAGCAATCCGCAGCCAGCTGATTTCGGGCCTGCGCGCCCTGCGCCGCCAGACCGGCGCCTCCTCGATCCACGCCACCTTTCTGCGCGAGGATGATTTCAACGCCTTCGCCGCCGACGACTTCCTCACCCGCATCGACCAGCAGTTCCACTGGTTCGATAACGGCTACGGCGATTTCGAAGGATTTCTCGCCAGCCTCGCCTCACGCAAGCGCAAGGCCATCCGGCGCGAGCGGCGCGACGCGCTGGCGGAGGATATCACGGTCGAATGGGTGACCGGCGCCGATCTCACCGAGGCGCATTGGGATGCGTTCCACGCATACTATGAGGATACCGGCGCGCGCAAATGGGGGCGGCCCTATCTCAACCGGGAATTCTTCTCGCTGATCGGCGAGCGCATGCCGGAGCGGGTGCTGCTGATCCTCGCCAAGCGCGCCGGGCGCTATATCGCAGGCGCGATCAACTTCATCGGCAAGGACGCGCTCTATGGGCGCAACTGGGGCTGCATCGAGGATCACCCCTTCCTGCATTTCGAGATCTGCTATTACCAGGCCATCGATTACGCCCTTGCGCACGGGCTGACGCGGGTCGAGGCCGGGGCACAGGGCGAACACAAGCTCACACGCGGCTATCGCCCGGTGACGACGCGCTCAGCCCACCTCATCGCCGATCCCGGCCTGCGCCGCGCCGTGGCGGATTATCTGCGCCGCGAGAGCGGTTACGTGCGCGCCATTGGCGAGGAATTGACCGAGGCCCTGCCATTCCGTCGCGATCAGCGTGACGGGAAAGGCTGATCCGGCCTTGACCGGAGGGCCACGGGGGGCACACTCGCTGGCAGACGATTCATGGCCATGCAAAGCATGGGCCGGCCAGCAAGGAGAGTGAGCCGATGAGCACGCAGCCCGAAACCGCTTATGACGACAGCAACGTCTTCGCCAAGATCCTGCGCGGTGAATTGCCCTGCCACAAGGTCTATGAGAACGACGACGTGCTCGCCTTCATGGATATCATGCCACGCGGAGACGGGCATTGCCTCGTCATCCCCAAGACGCCGGCGCGTAACTGGCTCGATGCCAGCGCACAACAGCTCGCCTCGGTCGCCGAGGCGGCGCAGCTGGTCGCACGCGCGGTGATGAAGGCTTTCAAGGCGGACGGGATCACCATCCAGCAGTTCAATGAACCCGCCGGCGGGCAGGTCGTGTTTCACCTGCATGTCCACGTGATCCCCCGTTTCGACGGCGTGCCCCTGCGCCCGCATACCGGCGAGATGGCGGATCAGGCGCAGCTGGCACAGCATGCCGAAACGCTGCGTGCGGCGCTTCCGGGCTGAATTCTGATCGAAACAACAGTTTTTTCAAAGACTTGTGAGCGTTCCGGGGAATCGTTCGGAACGCTCTTTTTATGCGCCCAATGAATTATGAAGACCACGTTAACCATAAGTACGTAATAAGTATTACGATTACGTATTATTAATTGACTTCAAGCATCAAAAATTAAATAGTCAATGCATCGGGATTTCAGATATCTTAATCAGGAGTGAGCAAGATGAACACGACACCGGTTACCTTCGCCAGCACCCGCCAGAGCAACGTCGACAACAGCCGCTTCGACACCGCGCAGCGGGATTTCAACAGCGCATTCAAAAGCGTCGATCAGGATTCCAATTCCGGTTCGAAGGCACAGAGCCTGATCAATACGGCCCGGAACGAGAGCGAACGGCAGTTGCGCTCCGACATCATGCGCCGCGATGCGGACCCGGCTCCGGTGAGCCTGTCCCGTCAGAGCAGCTGGGTCGAAGCCGGTTCCACGGGCTGGGAGCCGCCGACGGCACGCCGCGATGCGTCCAACGACGATGCCACCACGACGACGATGGGTCGTACATCGCGCAGCGATGAACAGCACCGCACTGATGACCAGCGCCGCACGGATGAAAAGGTCCGCAGCGATGACGCGCGCGGCAGCGATGACAGGGTCCGCCCCGTGATGTTGCAGTCGACATCGAACGTCACGCCGTCGGTTCTGCAGAATGTCGGAAGCATCGGTGCGAGTAACGGCCAGAGCGCATTGTTCGTGCACAGTGAAGAAAAAGTCAGCGTCGACACAATCCGCAATACGCTGAACAACCGCTTCCCTGATGGCAATATCTCGGTCTCGCAACTGGTCGAGCAGTTCAATATCAGTGAGCCCCGCGCGAAGAATTTCATGCGCCATCATGGCACCGCCGGTGAACTCAACATCGATGCCTTCATGGGGCATGTGTCGCGCTGGCAGGACGAAGACGGCAATCTGACGCAGGCCCGCTTCGAATCGGCGATTCTCAATGGCGCCAGCCACCTCAACGTCAACCGCTTCGAATATGAAGAAGGCAAAGGGTATGAGTTCCGCGGCTTCAAAGAACTGTACCGTCGCGCCGGCGGGGACCTGCCTGACGAGACACTTCTCACGATCTTCAACCAGCTCAAGTCTCTTGACATGAAGGGCAGCGACGGACACATGGAGCGTTCCGAACTGTTCAAGCTTGGCATCGCACCCGATGATGCCGGCGATGTAGAAGTCAGCCGCATTCTCAGAGCCTTTGATATAGCCGCATTCGGGGAGCCGGAATCGGCGCCGACACCGACGCCGATTTCAACGCCGAAGCCGGCACTTCCCACGGTTGACTGGACGCCGCCGTCGCAAACTGTGATCCATCAGCCAACGACAGGGAGCGGCAATTCTCAAACAATCCATCTCCCGCCTGGCAACTCTCACAATGCTCTCAACCAGTACGGGAACATTCAGAACTTCTTCAATGGACAGGGCGTCCCAAGCTGGAGCATCAACAACAATTTCGGCGCCCCCCCGGCAGCATCGACCATGAACAACATGTGGCGCGGCGGCGGTAACAACTTCCAGAACCGCTGGTCCTGACACCGAAGTGAGGCGGGCGGCATCCGCAAGGATGCCTGCCGGACCCCTCCTCCTGACCCGGCCCCGAGCCCGCCTCGAAAGCCGCGCCATAACAGGCGCGGCTTTTTTATTCGCAAATTGTATAATCTATTATTATATTATATGTACATTAAATATTTTTATTGACTAGAAAAAATCTTTTAGATATAGTTAATGCGAATTTGAATGGGAGTTTGAGTTATGAGCAATAATATTGTATTAGATATGACAGGCGCCAACGTCGCTTCAAATTTTCAACCGACTACTCTTGGCATAGGTTGGCTTAATGAGGCCGTTCACGACATCTCTGATAATCAAGCATACCACCCCCCTTCGCAATCCGCCGGCCCGGATCCCGGCTATGGTGCAAATAAAACGTACAATGGCAATCTTGTCCCCACCTACCAGCCAAGTTCGAGCTCAAGCGATTGGCCCATCACTGCGGGGCAGGAGCTCACTTCTATGCTCACGCCCGCGTATCCGAACCAAGCGTCGTTGCTTGCGATCAAGGAGCGCCTCCTGTCGCAAGCCGGCGGTGATGCGATGCTTAACAAGGAAGAAGGTGCAAAAGCCCTGCGTATCTCTGAGCAGCAGATGGATTTGATCATCAAGAATCTGGGCGGCGCCGATGCCACTTCTGTCTCAGTTGAACAGGTCATGGAGCATTTCGAAGAATACGCCAATCAGGATTCGCTTCAGCTTATCACCGACAGTGGCATAAACACGGCAATCATGGATATGATGGGCGGCCTCGGCAATTTCAACGTCTGGGCCGGCGAGGATGATCACATCAACCAGAACGAATTCTGGGGCCTTGTGCAGGCACTCAGCGATGGACTGACCGTCAATGATGAAACATTCAATATCGAGCGCCCGGAAGCCAACACAATTTTTGGACAGCTTTCCGGCTCAGATGGCCTGATTGATCGCAACGAGCTCGCTCCGATTGCCGAGGTTCAGGAAGACGGGACTTTCGACTGGGAAGCCGCGCAACAGCAGCTAGTCGAACGCGCCGCAGCGGTCGGTCAAGTCGGGTCCGGCAACAATAACGGGCAAAGCGGCTCCGGCAGCACCGGGCTGCCAGGCGCTCACCCACAACCGAACAACAATTGGGTTTATATCGACCCCGACAGCAGCTTCGACAATACCGGCGGCGACGATCCCTGACCGCCGTACCCCGTTTCGGGCCCCTGCCGCTCACTCCCGATACATCGGGGGCCCGTCGAGGCCGCGCTCTTTCGAGAGCGCGGCCTTCGCCGTTTAGCGCATCATCTCGCGGCTTACGCCTTGCCGAAACGTGCCTTGATCTCCCCGACGATTCCCTCCACGCCGAAGCGCACCGGGTCAGTCGCGGGCAGGCCGTAGATCTTTTCGATGCGTGCGAGCTCCGCCCGCGCCTCCGCCTCGTCGAGCGCCTGCGTGTTCACCGCGATGCCGACGCAGCGGATGGCGGGATTGGTGAGGCGGCCGCAGGCGATGGTCATGTGGATGACGTCGCCGATCGTCGGCAGCGGGGTATTCACCCCACGCATGTTGCGCCGGGTCGGCTCGTGGCAGACGACGAAGGCATCCGGCTGGGCGCCGTGCAACAGGCCGAGGGAGACGCCGGCGAAGGAGGGGTGGAAGAGTGATCCCTGCCCCTCGACCAGATCCCAGTGGTCGGGCTCTGCCGCCGGCGAGATCCATTCCACCGCGCCGGAAATGAAATCCGCCACCACGGCGTCAATCGCGGCGCCGCGCCCGGAGATGAACACGCCGGTCTGACCGGTGGCGCGGAAATCGGCATCGAAACCGGCATCACGCATGCCTTTTTCCAGCGCGAGCGCGGTGTATTTCTTGCCCACCGAGCAATCCGTCCCCACCGTCAGGAGCCGCATGCCGGGGCGCTTGTCGCCCTTGCCGGTGGCGAAACGCTCGTTGCTCATGCGCACATCGTGGAGCTTGCGCCCGTTGCGCTGCGCCGCCGCCGCGATCTCGGGGATATCACCCAGACGCATATGCAGGCCGGAGGCGATGTCGAGGCCGGAATCGAGCGCATCGACGATGATCGACACCCACTCATCGGGCAGCACGCCGCCGGCATTGACGACGCCGATCACCATGGTCTTGACGCCTTTCCCGGCTGCTTCGCGCGGGTCCATGTCGGGCAGCTTCGCATCCGCCTTGCAGCCCGGAAGCCGCATCTGGCCGATGCACCATTCCGGGCGCCAGTCGACGATGCCGAGCCCGGTCTTGGCCGCGAGCGCATCGCGGGCATCGCCCAGGAAGAGGAGATATGGATGTTCGATCTGCATGGATTCCCCGCTCGCTTGCTGCGCCTGCCGGCGCTTGTTCTGCTTCAAAACTGCGCGAAAGCGCGCGCCATGCAAGCCCCCGCGCGGCGTTTTTTGTCGAAAGCCCGCCTGCGCCCCCGCGCGCGCGTCATCATTGGTGGGTTGCGCAAGGGGTGAGATTGTGAACCGCCCCGGTTCGTGCTAACGCCGCGCCATCAGGTCGAGGCGATGCGCCTCCCGCAACGCAGAGTGAGACAATGATCGAGCGCTACGCCCGCCCGGAAATGACCGCCATCTGGTCGCCGGAGACGAAATTCCGCATCTGGTTCGAAATCGAGGCCCACGCCACCATGGCCTTGGCCGAAATCGGCGTGGTGCCGCGCGAGGCCGCGCAGATCGTCTGGGAAAAAGGCTCCGCCGCCACCTTCGACGTGGCGCGCATCGATGCGATCGAGCGCGAGGTCAAGCACGACGTTATCGCCTTCCTCACGCATCTGGCCGAGATCGTGGGGCCGGAGGCGCGCTTCGTGCATCAGGGCATGACCTCCTCGGATGTGCTCGATACCTGCTTCAACGTGCAGCTCACCCGCGCCGCCGACCTTCTGCTCGCCGATCTCGATGCGCTGCTCGCCGCGCTGGAACGCCGCGCATTCGAGTACAAGCTGACGCCGACGATCGGACGCTCCCACGGCATCCATGCCGAGCCGACAACCTTTGGCCTGAAGCTGGCCCAGGCCTATGCCGAGTTCGACCGCTGCCGCAAGCGCCTCGTCGCCGCGCGCGAGGAAATCGCTACCTGCGCCATTTCCGGCGCCGTCGGCACCTTCGCCAATATCGATCCGCGTGTGGAGGAATACGTGGCGGAAAAACTCGGCCTCACACCCGAGCCGGTCTCCACCCAGGTGATCCCGCGCGACCGCCACGCCATGTTCTTCACCACGCTCGGCGTCATCGCCTCCTCGATCGAGCGGCTCTCCACCGAAGTGCGTCACCTGCAGCGCTCGGAAGTGCTTGAGGCAGAGGAATATTTCTCCGCCGGCCAGAAGGGCTCCTCGGCCATGCCGCACAAGCGCAACCCGGTGCTGACGGAAAATCTCACCGGTCTCGCGCGCATGGTGCGTTCCTATGCCCTGCCCGCCATGGAGAACGTGGCGCTCTGGCACGAGCGCGACATCTCGCATTCCTCCGTCGAGCGCATGATCGGCCCGGATGCGACGGTGACGCTCGATTTCGCACTCGCACGCCTCACCGGGGTGATGGACAAGCTCGTCGTCTATCCCGAAACCATGCAGAACAATCTCGACCGCTTGGGCGGGCTCGTCCATTCGCAGCGCGTGCTTCTGGCGCTCACGCAAAAGGGCGTCTCGCGCGAGGATTCCTATCGCCTCGTGCAGCGCAACGCCATGCCGGTCTGGCGCGGGGAGGGAGATTTCCTGACCCTGCTCAAGGCGGATGCGGAAGTCAGCGCGAAGATGAGCGATGCCGAGATCGAAGAGTGCTTCGATCTCGGCTATCACTTCAAACAGGTCGATACCATCTTCACGCGCGTCTTCGGGCGCGCCTGAGGCGCGTCAATCGAGGCGCGTCATGCCGGCAGTGAAGCGCTTCCAGTTCTTGACGTAACCTTCGGCGGAGCCCCGCAAACCCGCGATTGCCGCTTCGTCAAGGGTACGGATCGCCTTGGCCGGGGACCCGACGATAAGCGAATTGTCGGGAAACTCCTTTCCCTCGGTGATCAGTGCATTGGCGCCGATCAGGCAGTTGCGCCCGATCCGGGCGTGATTGAGGATCGTCGCGCCCATCCCCACCAGCGATCCGTCGCCGATCGTGCAGCCGTGCAGGATGGCCCGGTGGCCGATGGTGCAGCCGGCGCCGATGGTGAGCGGCGCGCCCATATCGGTATGCAACACGGAATGCTCCTGGATGTTGGAGCCTTCACCGATATCGATCAGCTCGTTATCCCCGCGCAGAACCGCGCCGAACCAGATCCCGACATCATCGGCCAGCCGCACCTTGCCGATGACATGGGCGTCCGGCGCGATCCAGAAGCGGCCCGCCTGCGGGGTTTGCGGCGCGACGCCATCGAGTGCATAGAGCGGCATGATGCGCGCCTCCCTTTGATTGTTCTGAAGCATCAGGGAAGCGGGCGCGGACAGGGCGTGTCAAGCACGCGCATACGCAAACCATTTCGAGCGCATCACCCGAACAGGAAATGCAGTGCGTCGCGCACGAGCGATCCGGAGGCGAGGCTCCACAAACCGGCAATGATCGTCGCAGCCATGACGAAGCCGATGGGGCGATCCTCGTAGCGGCGTCCGCGCACAGTATTGCGCATGATGATGAAGGGAGCGGAGAATGCCAGCACCGGCAGGCTGGCCACCACGATCGGCCCCTTGCCGAGCAACAGGTTGAAGCTGGCGCGGCGCGCCGTCAGCGCCTCGAACATGCTGGCCAGCGCGCCGGCAAAGGCGAAACCGACGAGGATCGTCACGAGGCTCGAAATGTTGGACGCATCAAAACTCATCGCGCTTTCCCGATACCCTCTCACCGCCGTCCCGAACCATGACAGGCAGTGTGCACCAGCTTTAACGAATGATTAAGCCTGATCGCGCGACAAGGTTAATGCGTGCAGCATGATTGCGCGGCGCGACACGGGGCGGGAAATGGCGCGGGAATCGGTCTTCTACAGGCAACCTCATCCGGCAATCGGGCAGCGTCAGGTCGGCCCGCAGCAGAAACTGATCCGCGCCGATTTGCTGGTTCTGGTTCTGATCGTGCTCGTCTGCGCGGCGGGCATCGCCGCCTTCAGCATGAGCCGGCATCTGCTTTTGCCGACAAAGGCCCAACCGCAGGAGCCGATCATGCACGATCTGCGTTTCGGGGGCCAGGCGCTGCGTGTCGCAGAACACTGGCTCGCGATAAGCGAGGGCGTTCCGGGACGGTTGAGCCTGCGCATACCGCTTGCCGATATCGTCGGGGATGCAGTCGACCCGGATGCGCAGATCATCGTCGCCCTCGCCGCGCCCGATCGCGCGGTGGCGCCGGCGGATCGCCCGCGACTGATTTACGCGCGCTTCCTGTCGAGCGATGCCAGCACTTTCGGCGGCAATCTGGTGCGCCGCTCTTTTCGTGACGATACGCCCTATGCCGGAGAAGTGCTGCTGCTCGCGCCACCCGAGGGCCGCAGCTTCGCAGCGCGTTGCGGTCGGCGCGGGGACGGGCCCGTTGCGCCGAGCTGCTCGGCGGAGCTGCGTCGCAACGGCCTCGACATTCAACTGCAAATGGCCAAAGCGGACGTGCGGCACTGGGAGCGCATCATCCTCTGGCTGAACACGGATCTGCTCGCGCCGCACGCGTGAATCGGCGGCGCGGGATGGGCGCCTAGCCGGCGCAGGTTCAGTCTTCCAGATCCGTATCCAGGATCGCCATCTGGAAATTGAACGAGCGATCGCCGTCCTCGTCATCAAGGAAGAGCACGCCGATGAATTCCTCACCGATATAGACCTCGGCCGAATCGTCCTTCTTGGGGCGCCCGACGACACGGATCGCGTGATTTGCGAAAGTCTGGCGCAGATAACGCTCGACTTTTGCCATTTCGGATTTGTTCACCAGTTGCTCCGCTTTTCTGATTTGGGGATGCGAACGGCTTGCCATGTTGCGCGGGTCGGCGCAACCCGCTGCGTCAGCGCCCCTGCTTCTCGGCCAGAATCTGGTCCATCGTCCGCGCCGGCTCGGCGCAACCCGCCGTGCCGACAACGCGGGCGGGAACGCCGGCGACCGTCGTATTATGCGGCACGGGCTCGAGCACCACGGAGCCGGCAGCGACGCGCGCGCAATGGCCAACCTCGATATTGCCGAGGATCTTGGCCCCGGCCCCGATCAGCACGCCGCAGCGGATCTTGGGATGGCGATCCCCGCTCTCCTTGCCGGTGCCGCCGAGCGTCACGTCCTGCAGGATCGAGACGTCGTCATCGACGCTCGCCGTTGCACCGACGACAAGGCCGGTGGCGTGATCCAGGAAGATTCCCTTGCCGATCGTCGCCTGCGGATTGATGTCGGTCTGGAAAGTCTCCGAGGAGACGCTCTGCAGGTAGAGCGCCAGATCGCGCCGCCCGCGATGCCAGAGCCAATGCGCCAGACGATAGGTCTGGATGGCGTGGAAGCCCTTGAAATAGAGCAAGGGCTCGATCAGCCGCGTGCAGGCCGGATCCCGGTCGATCACGGCGATGATGTCGGCGCGAAAGGCCGCGCCGATGCCCGGTTCGTCCTGGACAGCTTCCATGTAGGTCTGGCTGATCAGATCCGCCGATAGCGCGGGATGCGCCAGCCGCGACGCCACCCGGTGTATCACCGCCGCTTCGAGCGAGGGCTGGTTCAGCACGCTGGTGAGCACGAAATTGGTGAGCGCCGATTCGTTGCGCGCAACCGCTTCAGCCTCATGCCGGACCTGATCCCAGATCGGATCAAGATTCCCGACGACACCGCGCCGCTGCGAAACGGCGACATCGCTCCTCGTTTGCGTCCGCGCCATCGGCTTGTCCTCCCGCTCTGCGCAATCCGCGCATAAACCTATTATAAGCCTTGATCGAGCCGATCCAAGAAGCTTTCGACCGCATTGGAAAACACATCGTTGCGATCACCCGCCACCATATGGCGCGCCTGCGCCACGTCGATGAACTGCGCATGCGGCACCAGTTCGCGAAACGCCTGCGCCGCCTCGGGTGTGACGAGTTCGCTGGAACCACCGCGCACGAGCAGAACCGGCACCCGGATCGCGCGGGCGCAGCGATGCAAAGCGGCCTCCGATTCGCGCCAATCGGCATTCACCGAACCGGGCCCATCGAGAAAGGCCGGATCCCAGTGCCAGTACCAGCGCCCGTCATCGGCGCGGCGCAGGTTCTTGCGCAGACCGTCGAGGGAGCGCGGGCGGGGGCGATGCGGCAGATAGCGCGCCACCGCATCGGCGGCCTCGTCGATCGTCGCGAAACCCTCACGCGCATGCGCCATCATGAAGGACTGGATGCGGTCCACCCCGCGCGGATCCATCTGCGGCACGATATCGACGAGAACGAGTGCGCGAAAGCACGGCTCGGCCTGCGGGTCGTCTCCCAGCGCGAGGATCGAAGCGAGACCACCGAGCGAGGCGCCGATGGCAACGGGGGCCTGCCCGCCCTCCCCGGCCAAGGCCTGCGCCACACGACGCGCATCAGCACCGAAATCGCGGAAGCTGTAGGCGCCGGAAGCGAGCCAGTCGCTGTCGCCGTGGCCGCGCTGGTCGAGGGCAATCGCCCGCCAGGCGCGCGCAGCGAGACGCTCGGCGGTGCTGCCCCAGGCGTGACGCGTCTGCCCGCCGCCATGCAGCAGCAGTGCTGTCGGCGCTGATCCGCCTTCAGCTGCGTCCCCGGCGAAGAATTCATCGCCGACGAGGCGGTTGTCATGGGCTCCGGTGAAGCTGATCGTCACGCGCGTTCATCCAGGAATTGCAGCACACCGGCGCGGTGAGTCTTGTCGCCGACGGCGAGATTGTGGTCACGACCGGGGATGTCGAGCGCCTGCGCATCCGGGATCAGCGCCGCGAGCTCATGCGGCGAGCCGGCGATCTCGTCCTTCGTGCCCACGCTGATCAGGGTCGGCGCCATGATGCGCTCGATCTCGACCCGGGTCAGCGTCTGGCGTGAGCCACGAATGCAGGCGGCCAGCGCCTTCAGGTCGCTGCCGGTCTGCTCGGCGAAGAGGCGGAACATCCGCTGCAGCGGATCGGTGAGTTCGTCGGCGGAGGCCACCTCCATCGCATCGGCAATGCCCATCGGCAGGCCCACACCCTCGACGAGATGGATCCCGAGCCCGCCCATCAGGAGGCTGCGCACCCGATCGGGATGCGCCAGCGCGAGATGCGCGCTGATCCGCGCACCCATGGAATAGCCCATGACGTCGGCGCGGGCGATATCGAGATGATCGAGCAGCCGGCGCGCATCCTCGGCCATGATGAAGCTGTCATAGGCGGCGGGATCATAAAGCTTCTCGCTCTGCCCGTGGCCGCGATTGTCGAGCGCGATGACGCGGCGCCCGGCCCGCGCGAGCGTCTTTACCCACAGGGTGTTCACCCAGTTGACGGCATGGTTGGAAGCGAAACCGTGGATCAGAATGATCGGCTCGCCGCGATCCTCGCCCTCGGCGGCGACGTCGATGAAGGCGATGCGCACGCCGTCCGATGAAAAGCTCTGCATGGTCGATATGGCCCGAATGAATTGTCGTCGATCACGTGCGAAGCGGCTGGACCGCCTCGCACAGGGTATGGACCAGGCGCGCCCGTTTGCGCAATGGCCGCGATGCGACAGGCGCCATGAGCGAACCGCGTGGCGGGTCACGACTCATTCGCCTCTACCCAAGCCGTACGCTTGTTGCTAATGAGCGCGCAACAAACCGTCATGCCGGAGCGCTCATCATGTCTCACGCCGATCTCGCCGCCACCATCGATGCCGCCTGGGAGGATCGCGCCTCCGTTTCCGCCGCCACCACCGGCGCGGTGCGCGAGGCCGTCGAAACCGCCCTTGCCATGCTCGATTCCGGCAAGGCCCGCGTCGCCGAGAAGCAGGGCGATGAGTGGGTCGTGCATCAATGGCTGAAGAAGGCGGTGCTGCTCTCCTTCCGCCTCAACGACATGGAAGTCATTGCCGGCGGGCCGGGCCAGTCGGTCTGGTGGGACAAGGTCGCCTCTAAGTTCGATGCCTGGGATGCGGCGCGCTTCAAGGAAGCAGGCTTTCGCGCGGTGCCGAACTGCGTCGTGCGCCGTGGCTCGCATATCGCCAAGGGCGTCGTCCTGATGCCGTCCTTCGTCAATCTCGGCGCCTATGTCGATGAGGGCACCATGGTCGATACCTGGGCGACCGTCGGCTCCTGCGCGCAGATCGGCAAGAACGTGCATCTGTCTGGCGGCGTCGGCATCGGCGGCGTGCTGGAGCCGCTGCAGGCCAATCCCACGATCATCGAGGACAATTGCTTCATCGGCGCGCGCTCCGAGGTGGTCGAGGGCGTGATCGTCGGCGAGGGCTCCGTGCTCTCCATGGGCGTCTTCCTCTCCGGCTCGACGAAGATCGTCGACCGAACCACCGGCGAGATCTTCCGGGGCAAGGTGCCGCCCTACTCGGTCGTCGTCCCCGGCACGATGCCTGGAAAGCCCTTCCCGGACGGCTCGCCCGGCCCGTCGCTCTCCTGCGCCGTGATCGTCAAGCGCGTCGACGCGCAGACCCGTGAGAAAACCAGCATCAACGAACTCCTGCGCGACTGACCCGGAGCGCGATCATGACCAGCCACGCCACGGCGCCGGAACTGCCCTCCGCTCTCGCCTTCGCGCAGGCGCTGATCCGCTGCCCTTCGGTCACCCCCGAGGATGGCGGCGCGCTGGCTGTCGTCTCGGATGCGCTGAAACAGGCCGGGTTTACCATTTCGCG
>NZ_DATGCW010000107.1:0-4839 GCF_035311605.1 Saliniramus sp. | reverse complement strand
GGGCTTTCGCGTCTGACGTGATCGATGCCATGCGCCCCTACGCCTTTCTCGATCTGGGTCACGGCGAGAACATTGCCCAGCAGCGCACCGTATCGCGGATCGGTACCGGGATCGGTATCCGTTTCGCGCTCGGGCGCTCGCGCCTGGATGCAAGTGTCGCCTATCCGCTCCTCGACGAAACGCGCCTGCCCGGGGCGGTGATCCGCCGCCCTGCCGGCGGCAGCCCGGATTTCGGCCTGAACTTCACATTCAAGATATTCTAAAGGGAAAACAATGCGTTACCTCGGAGCTCTCAAAAGTCTTTGCAGCGTCTTTTGGCCCCGCGCAACGCGCGGCGCTCTGGTTCTTCCCGCCGCCTTCGCCCTCGCGCTCGGCGCAGCCTGTGCCGCCCATGCAGGCGCCGTCGACGATGGGCTCGCGGCTTTGGAAGAAGAGCGCTTCGAAGATGCTCTGAGCCATTTCAATGCGGGTTTCGAGAGCGGCGAAGCCGATGCCGGGTTCTATCTGGCGCGCATGGCGGAGCTCGGGCTGGGCGTGTCGCCGGATCCGGAAGCTGCGCGGGTTCTCTTCCTCGCCGCCGCCGATGCGGGCAGCGCCCGGGCGTTAAACCGTGTCGGGCTGATGCATTTTCGCGGGGAGGGGGTGCTGCAGGATTTCGAGACGGCCCGCGCCCTGATCTGTGAGGCGGCTGAGGCTGGTGATCGCGATGCGCTCTTCAATTGCGCCGGCATGCTCGCCGAAGGCTTCGGCCTTGCGGATGACGAAGATCCGCAAGAGGCTTCAGATCAGGCCTTCGAGCATTACCGCGCGGCGGCGGAGGCTGGCCATATCGGTGCCATGAACGCTCTCGCCTACGCCAATCTCGACGGTGCGATCCCGGACGCCTCGCTGGATGCCGCGACGGCGCATTTCGAGCAGGCGGCTGCCCTGGGCAATCCCGTCGCGCTCTTCGAACTGGGGGCTCTGCACGAGGCAGGGGCGCTTGGGGAAATCGATCTCGTCACGGCGCACAAGCACTACAACCTCGCCGCCGCACGCCGCCATCCCGATGCCGGTGCGGCGCTCGCCCGGGTCACCGATCAGCTCTCCTCAGAGCAGCTGCGCGCGGCACAGCGCGCGGCGCGGGATTGGACGCCGGAAAACGATGCGAGCGAGGGCGCTGCGGACGTCTCCGACGAGGCGTCGACAGTTGAATGAAAATTGGTGCCTTTTCGGTCGAAAAACATCAGGGGTGACGTCGGGATCACGACAATCTTCTATTGATTGCCCGGCTCTTTATGATGCATCACAGGATTGCTGGCGCGCGAGCAGGCGTAAGTACGTCGCCGGAACCCGTCTCTGGCTCGAAATCTGTATTGGGCGCATCTTCAAAAGCAATTCTTGATCATGATTCACAATCATAAAGCGCTTCAGGATAATCTGCACCCGCAGCGGCGGGGCGTCACGCGCATAGCGGCATCACGGCTCGCGCGAGCCGCGGCCATCGTCGCGGCTATCTGGCTCGGCCTTCAGCCGATCGCCATGAATCTGGCCCAGGCGCAGGTGATCTCCGATCCGACGGCGCCCATCGAGTTCCGCCCGGGCGTGAGCAGCGCGCCGAACGGCGTTCCCGTCGTCGACATCACGACCCCATCCTTCGGCGGCCTCTCGCATAACCGTTTCGAGAGCTACAACGTCGATACGGATGGCCTGATTCTCAACAATTCCGGATTGAACGGAAACTCGATTCTCGGCGGCGCGATCCCGGCGAATCCCAATCTCGTCGGACGTCAGCCGGCCCGCACGATCCTCAACGAAGTGACCGGGACCGGTGCGAGCACGCTTGCGGGGCCGACGGAGGTGTTCGGGCGGCGCGCGGATGTGATCGTGGCCAATCCGAACGGGATCGGCTGTGTCGGCTGCAGCTTCATCAATGCCGGTCGCGTCACGTTGTCGACAGGGGTTCCGATTCCGGATGACCGCGCCGGCACCGTCGCCTTCGACGTGCGCCACGGCACGATCGATATCGCGGGAAGCGGCGTATCAGCCGTCCCGGGCCATCGCGCCATCGATCAGATCGATCTGATCGGACGCCGGGTCGCCATCGAGGCGCCGGTCGTGGCGGAAGATAGGGTGCGCCTGCGCGCGGGGGCGATGCGCTACGATCCCGACGGCGATCTGGCCGAGGATCTCGTCGGCGCTTCCGCGCTGACAGGCGATGCGATCGTCTCGACCCCGGATGGTGTCATCAGCGCCGGCGCGATTTCGATCGTGTCGCGGGATGTCGATCTCGGCGTCGCGCTGGACGGGCGGCTCACCAGCACCCGCGAAGCCATCGTCATCGCATCGATGGGCGATCTGCAGACCGAAGGCGCGACGAGCGCTGCGGATCTGCGCCTCGGCGCCGAAGGCGATCTGGCGCTCGGTGGAACCTTCGATGTCGCGGGCCGGCTGCGCGGTGATGCGAAGACCATCATCATCCGCGACGGTGATCTCGCCGCGGTCGATGCCGTCGTTCTGGAAGCGCGGGATGATCTTGATGCGCATGCGGAGATCCTCGCCGGATCGGCGATCAGCCTCCTCGCGGAAGCCACGCTGACGGCGCGCGGGCGCCTGCTCGCCGGCGGGCGCGTGGCGCTTGAGGGTGATCAGCTCCGCGCGGAGGGCATCGAGATCGGCGGCGAGACCGCCGACATCGTGGCCGAGCACGAGCTGATCATCCGTGATGCTGCCCTCGCGGCCCTGCGCGGGCTCTCCATCACTGGTGAGGACGTCACGCTGGGCGAGGAAACCGGCTATGCGGCGGGTGATCGCTTCCTCGTCACGGCACGGCGTGATTTCACCAACGCCACCATCCTCGATCACGACAATCTCTCCCTCTCGATCGGCGGCTCCTTCATCAATGCCGCGAGCGGTGCCTTTCTGCGCGATGCCCACGCGCTGATCGTGCCGGGCGACATCGTCAATCACGGGCTGATCCAGAGCCGTGCCGGCGCCTCCATGCTCGCGCGCAGCCTGATCAACACGGCGGACGGTGTTCTTGATGCGCCGGGGCTGAGCCTCTCGCTCAGTGAGGCCCTCGACAACAGCGGCACCGTCTTCGTCGACGGTGATCTCGCCGTCACCGCCGGCAGCATGACGAGCAGCGCGGATGGCGTGATCTATGCCGCAGGCAGCGCCGGCTTCATGCTCTCGGGCGATGCCCATAATGCGGGTCTGCTGATCGGCGATGCAGGCCTCGGGATCAGCGGGCGCGATATCGGCAACGCCGCCGATGCGGTGCTCTATGGCCCCGGCTTAACACTCACGGCGAGCCGCAATCTGGGCATTGACGGAACGCTCCTGGCCGACGGCCTGATGAGCCTGACCGCCGGCGGGCATGCGAGCGGCGCGGGCAGCCTGCGGGCGGGGGGCATGATCACCCTCGATCTCGGGAGCCTCGCTTTCGGGTCCGATGGCGAGATGCTTGCGCCCGCCATCGATCTCACCGTCGCCGGCGATGGCGGGAGCGCCGGCGAGATCGCGGCGACGGAACTCTTCATCGGCGAGATTGGTGGCGCCTTCAACCAAGGCGGCACCCTGCGCGCCGTGGCCGAGGCGGGTGCACCGGCCCCGGCGGATTTCGCCCTCTCGGTCGGCGGTGCGCTGACCAATAGCGGCGAGATCCGTAGCGACGGCGCCTTCCATATCTCGGCAGGCGCGCTCACCAGCACGAGCGCTGGGCGGATTATCGCGCCGCAGGTGAACCTCGCGGTGACCGGCACGCTCGCCAATCACGGCCTGATCGGCAGCGACAGCCTGCTCGCCATTGAGGCCGGGGCGCTGATCAACAGCGGCAACAGCGGCGCGCAGGCCTGGATGAGCGGCGAGGATCTGCTCCTGCGCATCGGCGGTGCGATCAGCCTCGGCACGCATGCCGTGATCGAGGCGCGCAGGCAGACGGATATCGCGGCAACCAGCAGCAATCTCGATCTGACCAATGCCAATGGCATCGCCCAGGGCCGCTTCAGCTTCGGCGAGAGCCTCGCGCTGGAGATGACCGGGCAGGCCCTGCATCTGGCCGATGGCGCGCAGATCATGGCCTATGGCGATCTTACCCTGAATTTCCACCAGGGCATCACCGTTCATGGCGGCATCGCCGCCGGCGGCGATCTGGTGCTCGCGGCGCCGGGCGGTTCGATCAGCGTTGGTGCCAGCGGTACCACCCATCCGCAGAATGCGTGGCTGTTCACCCTGGGTGATGCCCATTTCACCGCTGGCGGCAGCATGCTGGTCTATTCCTCCGCCGTGGAGGTTCTGGGCAGCGCCGCCGTCGATCTTGGCGGGACGCTCCTGCTGAACCGCGCGCGCGGCCCGACATACAGCTACAGCCACGAGCAATACATTCATGGCAGCCGGCTCTGGCTGCACCGCTACTACCGCGAATACGAACGCGCCGATCCGGCGATCTTCAACGTCGCCGGCGATCTCGTGATCAGTTCCGGCGCGGTAAGCGTCACCGCCTCGACACTGGCCGCCGGGGGCGATCTGAGCATCACCACCGGCACGCTGAGCAACAATGCACGCCAGTTGCGTCAGTACTACGATTACTGGAAGCTCACTGGCGCCAAGACCGGCTATCGCGGCCGCGTACATCAGGGCACCTGGTCCGCCACCCCCTCGCTGATCCGCGCCGGCGGCAATCTCGCGCTGAACGCCTCGGGCGCCACCAGCAATTCCGGCTCGATCATCGGCAACCAGGTCAGCGTCATCGCGCCGAGCATCAGCGTCGGCGTGACGGATGCGAATGTCTACACCGCGCCGCCCTCGGTCCCGGATCCGGTGATCGACCTGGCCCGCTACGCCATCTCGCTGCCCGGA
>NZ_DATGCW010000106.1:0-27619 GCF_035311605.1 Saliniramus sp. | reverse complement strand
CGAGCGGCGCATCGCGCGGGCGTGATACGGCCAGCGTCACGGGATCTTCACCGAGCCGCGCCTCGCCCGCGAGATCGAGCGCGCCATTGCGAAAACCGAGGGAGAAGTCACCGGCGCGCAGATCTTCCTCCCCGAAGGCATCGCGCAGGGTCACGTCGGAGAGCCGCCCGCTCACGGCGACGGAGGTCTCGCGTGCATCCGGAGCATCCGAGAATTGCGGGGCGAGGGCCACATCAAGCACGGCATTGCCGGAAACTGCATCCGGGTCGAGGGTTGTGGGGGTATCGCGCGCGATCTGCGGCGAACGTATCAGTGATGCGAGCGCATCGGCACCGCCCTCCAGCCGGAAGGTGACGGCAGCGGTGTTTCCGGCCATCCAGAAATCATCGAAATCAAAACCGGTGCCCGACATGTCGAGCCGTCGCCCATCCTCCAGCGCGACCACGGCGCGTCCGTCCCTGAGCCTCGCGCTGCGGCCATCCAGCCGACCGCTGACATGGACGTCCTGCAGCGGCGGCAGCCCCGGATCTGCCTGGAAGGTGGCATCGGTGATGGCGAAGCTGAGATCGATCGCGTCCGGCGGCAGGCCATCACGCTGCAGCCCGGCGACGGAATCGCGCCTTTGTCTCGGTAGCGGGCCCATCAGCCTCGCTTCTGCGGGTTTGCGCATATTGCCGAAATCATCGCCGGTCAGTGTTGTGGCGAGGGACAGATGCGCGAGCCGGCCGTCACGCAGGGCGCCGAGCAGAAACTCCCTTGGTTTGTGCGCGACGAAGGGTGGCCAGATCCGCAGCGCGTCCCGCACGGCGATGTCGCGCACTTCGAGTCCCGCCCGCAGACCGCCGGCATCCGCGTCGGATGCCGTCGAGAGCGTCATCGCGACATCGAGCCCCTCGCCCGTCAGGGAGAGCTCCTCGATCAGCACCCCTGACGGCCCGACCCTGGCGAAGAGGTCGATGACGGGCAGAGCCATATCCGGCTCGCCCGGCTCCAGAGCCGATAGCACACCGTTGCGCCCGGCGAGATAGACCTGCCAATCGTCGCTTTCGGGATCGGGGCGTGCATTGCCGCGCAGCACGACACGGGTGCCGTCATCCGTGTAGCGCAGCTCCGGAATGGTGATTGCATTTCCGGCGTGATCATAGCGCACTGAAGCAGCGAGGCGGCCGACGCTCAGAACGGGCGCTTCCGGGTTATTGAAGAAGAAGCGGCCCGGAGTGTTTTCGAGACGTGCCGATACGATATCAAGACGATTCTGCGCATCGGTCGACAGATTCAATTCGATGTCGAGCGCGATAGCCTGCGTGGCGAATCGCCCTGAGAGACCCGCCATCATCAGAGCGTCGCTGATCGGAAAACTCGTGACCCGGAGCGCGGCTTCGCCGCCGCCACCGCCATCTACGGGCCTTGCTACGCCCTCTATATGCCAGGTCTCACTGCTGCCCGTCAGGCTGGCATTGATGCGCCGGCCGTCACCAATCCGCTCGAACCGGGCGTCGACATCGCTGAAGCCGACCCGTTCGCGTCCCTGGGAGTCAACCATTGTCAGGCGCGCATCGATCAGACCGGCCTCTGCCACAGCGCCGATCGGGCTTTGCGGATCGATCAGCGCGCCGATGAAGCCGCCGAGCGCAGCAGCGACGGTAGCTATCGGCGCTGGTTCGATATCGCCCGCATCCTCCGGACCTGTCAGATCCGCGCCGCTGAACGCGGGATCATGATGCAGCTCAGGCCTCAGAAGTCCTTCGCTACCCGGCGTCGTCAGTGACAGGGCGCCGGTTTCGGACACCTGCAACCGTAATTCGACGCCGACGAGTTCAAGCCCGTGGGCGCGGGGGGCGCCCGCGACGAGTGACCAGGTCGAGACCGGAATGAGGGCTGCAGGGGCGCTGGCGACGCGCCCGCCGCGTGCATCGCGGACGCTGACGTCGGCAACCGCCAGCGCCAGCCGACCGTCATGCAGATCGAGCGCCGCATCACCGATCTCGATGCGCCAGCCCTCGCCGAGCTGGGCTTCGAGCGTGGCTGTGATCTGGCCCGTCAGCCCGGCGAAGCGCACCGGCTCGCTGGACACGCGCCAGTAGAATGCGCCAAAGGCCACGGCGACGATCAGGACCAGGATCGCCTTGGCGATGACAACGCGCCGGCCAATCCGGCGCCACCGCGTGCGCCCGCGCGCGCCCGGCGACCGTCCGCGACGGCGCAGCGTTGCCGGCTCCAGCGCTCTGAGATCATCCGCTTCGCCCAAACCGCTCTTCGACACCCTCTCACGCCCCGTCGGATTTCAGCGCCTGAACGGGGATACCACGCGAATCGCTTGCGCGGCGCCTACACTAGCGCCTACCGATGATCCTTGCGACGGCTTGCCGCGTATCATCGGCGCGCCATGCCTTCACGGCGATGTGCGCGACCGATCATTCCGATCAGGTGACAGCAATAGGACGAAAGGAAGGCGTAATGGCGCTTCAAGTCGGCGATCCCGCCCCCGATTTCACCCTTCCCGCCACCGAGAAGGGGAGTATCACGCTCTCGTCCCTGCGCGGGGGCATCGTGGTTTTGTATTTCTACCCTAAGGATGACACCAGCGGCTGCACTAAGGAGGCTCAGGCCTTCAACGCTCTGAAGGATTCCTTCGCTGCCCGGGATGCAGTCATTCTGGGCATGTCGCCCGATCCGCTGAAGAAACACGAGAAATTCAGGGAAAAACATGAGCTGGGCTTCCCCCTCGTCGCCGATGAGGAGAAGGGTGTGCTCGAAGCCTATGGGGTATGGGTCGAAAAGAGCATGTATGGCCGCAAATACATGGGTGTCGAGCGCACGACCTTCCTGATCGATCGCGAAGGACGCATTGCGCGGATCTGGCCCAAGGTGAAGGTGCCCGGCCATGCCGAAGAGGTGCTTGCAGCGGTGGAGAGCCTCTGAATCGGCTTGGGACGACTGAAGATTGTCCGGCGTTTGTCGATTCTTAACCCTAACGGAGCCTAAATCACGTCGAAACGAAGCGGGTTGACGTGATGTATGATTCGACTGCGCAAATGCCGCACCGCATGCCCTCTCCCGGGCGGGGCTTGCCGTACCCACCGCAGCAGCCCCCCCGGCGCATTCTGACGCTGCGCCCCCTGACCCTGGCGATCGCTGCCTTGAGCTTCGCGCTCGTCACGGCCTGGGCCAGCGCCGTCACCTGGTATGTGGTCTCCAGCGATGACGTCGCGGCGGAACTGCTGCGCCGCGAAGCGCGCCTCAAGGCCGGATACGAGGAGAGTATCGCGGTCCTGCGCTCGCGGCTCGACCGCATCACCAGCCAGAAGCTGCTCGAGCAGGACAGCCTGGAAGACCGTGTCGCGGCGCTGGTCGGGCGGCAGGTCGAACTCGAGACGCGCCAGGCGATGCTGTTCAATCTGGGCACGCATATCGATATCGCCGGGCTCGACCTGCCCGATTTCGATTCACACGAGGGGTTTGCGCCGACCCCGCTCGCCGAGCTCACCGATTCCGATGACGATGTCCGCGAAACCGGGGCGCTTTCGCAGCATCCGGTGCGCCGGCCTTCACCGGTTCTGTCGCAGCGCACCCGTCCTGCACCCGTCGCTTCCGACGCGAGCCGGTCCGATGAGGCAGCGGAGCCGCGGCCGCTTTCCCCTGAAACGCTGCCTCCGGCACCGGAAGATGACGCGTTCTCGCTGCGTCTGCGCGAATCACACCTGTCGCCCTCCGTCGATCCCGGTTCGATTGCACGGTCGGAGAGCCGCGCCGATGCGAACGGCGCCGTCACGGCCGATCTGGCCGCGCGGCTGCGCGCTGTCGAGGCATCCCTGGCTCAGGTCGAGGCGGATCAGTTCATGCGCCTCGACGCGGTCAACCAGAGCCTCGCCGGCGCGACGAAGAAGCTTCGCGACGTCATCGTGCAGACCGGGCTCGATCCGGATGCCCTCGCCGCCTCGGATTCTGATGGCGGGGAAACCGGAATCGGCGGCCCTTATCTCCCCATCGGCATCGACCCCGAAGGTGGGCCTTTCGAGGCCATGGTGTGGATGCTGCAGGAAAAACTGACCGAGCGCGAGCGCCTTCGGCGTGCCACCGAGCAATTGCCTCTCGCGCGCCCGGCCGGGACGAAATTCAGTGTCAGCAGCAATTTCGGTGTGCGCCGCGACCCCTTCACAAGGCGGCCCGCCCTGCATGCCGGGATCGATTTCCGCACACCGCGCGGTACACCGATCCGCGCTGCCGGATCCGGGCGCGTTGTGGCTGCGGGGCGTTCCGGCGGATACGGGAATCTCGTCGAGATCGACCACGGCAATGGCGTGACCACGCGTTATGCGCATCTCTCCTCGATCGCGGTGGAGCGCGGGCAGATCGTCAATACGGGTGATCACCTTGGCCGTGCGGGATCGACGGGGCGCTCCACCGGGCCGCATCTGCATTACGAGACCCGCATTGCCGACGAGCCGGTCGATCCCAACCGCTTCATGCGTGCCGGGCGCATGCTGATCAAGGTCGAGGAATAATGATTCCGATATAGCGCACATTAACACTCCCGGGGTCATAAATCCGTCTCATCGTGATGACGAGGCGGTATTGGATTATTGTAGCGACGCGGTCTGGGCCCTGAGCCCTCAGGGAGCGCTTCTGGGTGGGATCTGCCTGGGCGTGCTGATGCTGTCGCTATGGGTAGCCCGCCAGCATGACTTTCCCGGTCGTGATGCTTTCGTCGTCGCGCATCTCGGGATGGGCTGGTGGCTCCTGGCCGCCATGCTGGAAGTTGCTGCGCCCACGGGGGCATGCAAGCAGGTCTTCGCGCAGGCGGCTTGGCCGGGCGTGATGGTGGTGCCGACTTTCTGGGCGGCCTTTCTCTGGCAATACGCGAATTCTTCGACGGAGCGGCTGAGCCCCGGGCGGCTTGCGGTTTTGATGATCATACCGGTCATGGCCGGGATCGTTGCCTTCACCAACGAGCATCATCACTTGCTCTACGGCGCTGGTACTGCACCCGCTGATGATTCGCCGCATGCGCCGATGATCTATGATCACGGGCCCGTCTTCTGGTCATTTGCGATCTATCTCTACGTCTTCCTCGCCTTCGGTTTGTGGTCGATCGCCCGCGCACTGGTAACGGTGTGCGGTTCCGCACGCAGGCATTATCTGGGCTTTCTCGTCTTCACACTGATCAATATCAGCGCCAATCTCGGCTATATCTTCTTCGGCATCACCGTATTCGGCTTTGATCCCACACCTTTCAGCTTCGCCGTGACTCTGGGCGTCTTCACCTGGCTGATCGCCGGCAAGCGATTGTTCGATCTGTTGCCCGTGGCCAACCGGTTGCTGATCGAGCGCCTGCCGGACCCTGTCATCGTCGTCGATGATGCCGGACGCACGGTCCAGGCCAACCCGGCGGCGCTGGCTCTGACGGGGCTGGCGCGGTTGCAAGAGGGGGTGCCGCTGGCCGAATGGCCGGGCTGTGGCCCGGTACTCGTGCGCCATCTCGAAGCGGATGGGGCAGGCGGCGACGATCACCTCATCGCCCTCGGCACGCCGCCGCGCTGGTTCGAGATCCACGTCGTTGATGTCGCGCCCGGCGCCGAGCGTAACAGGGTCCGGCTCGGGCGCATGCTCTATCTGCGCGATGTCACCCGCCGTGAGCAGGTCGCGGAAGCGATGCGTGTGGCGCTGGAGACCAGCCAGGCGCGTCTTTCCACCATCACGGATCTGCACGCGCAACTGGCACGCCAGGCCGTACGCGATCCCCTGACGCAGCTCTTTAACCGCCGTCATCTCGACGCCTATTTCGGGGAGGCGGCCGTACATGCCCGCGAGAACGGTACGCATTTCGCGCTGGCGCTGATCGACATCGATCACTTCAAGGCGGTGAACGACAGACACGGCCATCTCGTCGGCGATGATCTGCTCAAGGCTTTCGCCGATCGGTTGCGGCTTGCCGGCGGCACGCGCGGTCAAGCCTTCCGGATCGGCGGCGAGGAATTCCTGTTGGCCATGCCGGGCGCGGGCAAGCCGGAAGCCGTCGGGCTGCTCGCGGATCTGCGCCGGCGCAACGCTGCGCCGATGATGACCCGTTCCGGCGCGATCAATGTGACCTTTTCTGCGGGCCTCGTGGGGCTCGAAGCCGATGGCGAGGATCTCGATACCCTGCTGATCCGTGCCGATCGCCGGCTCTACGCCGCCAAGCGCACCGGGCGCGACCGTGTCGTCGCCGATGATCCGGGCGCGGAGGTTGCGCCGGCCGTTTCAGCCGGGCAGCCTTCGGGGCGCGTCGCCTGAATCGCTTGCGGGAAAAACGCAAAACGCGCGTGCGTCGCGTATGCTCGCCTGCAGCCGATATCCGGTTATGCTCGGCAAGCCGATTCAACCATTGAGAAACCTGTCTTGTCCGCGTCGCCACCGCCAGCAGCCGAGTCGCCCGCCAGGCCGGGGAGTGCGAGAGCTTCCTTCCTCGCCCTGTTTCCCTCGATCATGCTGCCGATGTTTCTCGGCATTCTCGATCAGACCATCGTCGCCACGGCGCTCCCCGCCATCGCGGCGGATCTGGGCAATGTCGAGCGCATTGCCTGGATCGTTGTCGCCTATCTGGTCGCCACGGCCACGGCGGCGCCCGTCTATGGCCGCCTCGGTGACGCCTTCGGCCGGCGCAAGCTTCTGATCGTCTCCCTGATCGTGGCGATGACCGGCAGCACGCTTTGCGCCTTTGCCGTATCGACGGAAATGCTGGTGGCCGCGCGCGTGTTGCAGGGGCTCGGCGGCGGGGGGCTGATCTCTCTGTCGCAGGCGCTGATCGGGCAATCGGTGCCACCGCGCGAGCGCGCACAATATCAGGGCTATATCGCCGCCGTGGCGGTGATCGCGAGCACCGTCGGGCCGGTAATCGGCGGGTTACTGACCGAGTTCTTCGGCTGGCGGGCGATCTTCTTCTTCAACATCCCCTTCGGATTGCTGGCCATTCTCCTGCTGCTGCGGCTGCCGCCCGGTACCGGTGAGAAGGAGCCGTTCCGTTTCGACTGGATGGGGCTCGTCTTCTTCGCGACCTTCGTATGGAGCACGCTGGTCCTCGTCGAGGCCTTGCGCGGAGGCGCGCTAGCGGCGATGGGGCCGGCGCTGGCGCTGGCCGGGCTCGCCGTGGCGGCGGCGATCCTGCTCTATTTTCGCGAAAAGCGCGTGGCGCAGCCGCTCCTGCCGGTCACGCTTTTGCAAAATCCCTCGATCTGGCGCGCCGACGCGCTGGCCATGTCGCACGGTGCCTTGTTCGTTTCGCTGATCGCCTTCGTGCCAATCTATCTGCGCGCGGTCTACGGCGCATCGGCGGCGGAGATCGGGCTGATGATGCTGCCGATGACCGCAGGCGTCGGCTTCGGCGGATTCGCCGTCGGACAGGTGATCAGCCGTACGGGGCGCACGGCGATCTTCCCCTCACTCGGATTGATGATCGTGGGCGCAATGCTGCTCTTTCTCGCCTTTTTCGCGCCGGCGATGAGCATGCTGCAATTCGCGTGGTTTCTCGGCGTGCTCTCGGTCTTTCTCGGCACGGTGATGGGAGTCGTTCAGGTGACGGTGCAGTCGGAAGCCGGCAAGCGCATGCTCGGCGCCGCCGCCGCCTCGGTCGCGGTGGCGCGTTCATTCGGGGCGGCACTGGGTACGGCTATCGTCGGGGCGGTGCTGTTTGCTGCCGTAGGCGCGACGGGGATCGCGATTTCCGGCCCGCTCGAAGCGGTGCTGCAAGGCAGCGAGACGGCGCTGTCGGGCATCGATGCGGCGACGGAAGCCGCAATCCGCGCGGCGGTATCCACCGGATTCCGTAGTGTGTTCCTGACTATCTTCGTCTTCTCGATGATCGGCTGCGCCTTGTCCTGGACGATCCCGCGCCGGATGGTGTGATTCCCGTCTCTCGCAAAGCGCCCGAACCGGATCAGTGACGCGTGCGCGGCCCCTGCTCTGCATCCCCGTCGTCATCCGGAGAGGGCCTCTCGCCGTCACGTCTCAGGGAGATCCGCCGACCGGCATTGTCAGGACGCGGCAGGCCGGCATGGGCGGCACGCATGATCTCGAGATTGCGCCGGATCTCCTCGGGAAACGGCGTCACCTTGCGCTTGCCCATGTCGACATGCAGCCCGAGCATTTCGCAGGAGGCAGAAAGCCAGCCCTGCGTGGCGTGGCGCAGTTCGAGATAGAGGTGCATGCGTTTTTCATCGCAATCCAGCAATTGCAGCGTCACCCGCACAGGGTGCTCGTAATGCAGTTCGCGCGCATAGAGCACATGCGTTTCGGCGATGAAGTAGGAGGCACGCCGCGTCTCGACATAATCCGGTCCGAGCCCGACCATTGCAAAGGCCTCGTCGAGGCTGCGGTCGAACAGGACGTGGTAATAGGCCAGGTTCAGATGGCCGTTGTAATCGATCCAGTCCGGCTCGATATGCATCGTCGAGGACACGAAAGGGGCAAAGAAAAAGATCGCTCCGGGCTTTTTCGCCGGCAATGTCGCCTCCGCTGGTTTCTTGAGAAGGCAGCGTTCGAATTGCCGCTTCGAAAGTCAAGCGATTATCGCGGATCTGGTCATGATTGCCCGGCTGAATTGACCAGCGGCGTGGTCCGCGCCGCGTTCGGTCTGCGCAAACAACGGGCAGCGCGCCGGGGCTGGCCATGACGTCACCGGCATGCAGGGCCGGATATGTGCTTGAGTCGCGGGTTCATCACAGTTCAAACACGCCCGTTCGCCGTTTCCAGCTTGCGCGTCAGCATGTCGGCGAATTTCGCTGAGGCCACAGGCAGCGTGCGTTCACGCATCTGGGCGAGCATCAACCGACCCGGCGGAATGTCGCGCGGATCGATCATGATGGCTGCGAGCCCGCGTGCCTCTGCATGGCTCGCCGGATCATCCGGCGCCCCGATGGCGAGCTGGATGGTGATCGCGGGTTCGCGCCGCACGAAGGCGCGCAGGAATTCGAAGGAATTCGATTCGAGCACGATATTGGCCGTCAACGAGCGCCGCGCCAGGGCCTGTTCGAGCATCTGACGCCCCCCGAAGCTGCGCTCGGGCAGGGCCAGCGGATAGCGCAGCAACTCGCGCAGGCGCAGGCTCGCCTTGCCCGCGAGCGGGTGATCATGCCCTATCACCGCATAAAGTGGCTGTTCGACGATGCATAGCGGCTGCATGGCGCTCTGGAAGGAGGGCTCGATGATCAAAGCCAGATCAGCCGAGTAATCCATCAGGGCTTGCTGCGCGCTCAGGTGATCGCGCACCAGCACGTCGAAGGAAACATCGGGGAAGCTGGCCTTGTAGGAAGCGACCATCTCCGGGAGGAAGGTATAGGCCACGGCCTGCGAACAGGCGATGCGGACGTGCCCGCGGCGTATGCCGGAGAGATCGGCGACCTGCGAGCGTACGCGCTCCATCTCCGCCATCTGCACCCGCGCCTGTCGCACCAGCAATTCACCGGCGGCGTTGAGCCGCACCCCGCGCGGCAGGCGCTCGAACAGGGGGGTCCCGAATTCCGCCTCGAAATCCTGAATTCGCCGGTTGAGTGCCGATGCGGTCAGGGCGAGATCTTCCGCAGCCTTTCGGATCGAGCCCACTCGCGCAACCGTTTCGATGTAGTGGAGAATCCGCAAGTAGCGCATATCAAAAATCTTTTTCCGAGGCGCTGCAAAAAATGCAGCGGTGGGATCAGAAAATAGCAGACGACAGCGTCACTGCCATCCCCCTATCGTCCGGGTCAGCGCAAGAGGTCGGTTCAAGACACTCCGGGACGAGGCCTGATCGGTCAGGTCCTTCCGACAGCGCCCAGGGTTTTGCGTCCGCCACAGCCGTTCAACCGCGACCCGCAAAGGTCGCCAAAGCAGATGGAAGGTCCCACCATGGCCGGAATCAATCGTCGCGATTTCACCAAGCTCACCTTCGGCACCGTCCTTGCGACGGGTCTCGCCGCGCCAGCCATCGTCAAGGCGCGCACGCCGATCAACATGATCCTGAACTGGCGCTACCAGGGCCCGCAATCATGGTTTTTTCTCGCGCAGGATCGCGGCTATTTCGAAGAGGAGGGCATCGCCGTCAACATGGACCAGGGTTCCGGTTCCGGCGCTGCGGTGACGCAGGTGGCAGGCGGCGCCTATGATGTCGGTTTCGGCGACATCAATGCCCTCACCCAGCTGCGCGCCCAGCGCGACGAGGATACGCCGCTGGGCGTCTACATGCTCTATAACCGCCCGCCCTTCACCGTGGGTGTGCTCTCCTCCAGCGACATCCACACGCCGCAGGATCTCGAAGGCCGGCTTCTCGGCGGGGCGCCCAATGACGGGGCGCTGCGCCTGTTCCCGGCCTTTGCCAGCATCACCGAACTCGATACCTCCACGATCGAAATCACCAATTTCCAGCCCAATCTGCGCGAGCAGATGCTGCGCTCCGGCCAGGTCGAGGGCGTGTTCGGCTTCGTCAACACGATCCGCTTCTCGGCGCTGCTCTCGGGCATGAATCCGGATGAGGATATTCGCTTCATTCGCTACGGCGATTACGGCATGGATCTCTATTCCAACGCGCTGATCGCCTCGCGGGCGCTGATCAATGATCACCCGGAGGCCGTGCGTGGCCTTGTGCGTGCCGTCAATCGCGGTCTGATCGACACGCTGGCCGATCCCGATGCGGGCATCGCCGCCGTGGCGCAGCGTGAGCCGCTGATCGACCGCGAGGTCGAGAAGATGCGCCTGATGGCGACCCTGCGTGACGAAATGAGCCACCCGGAAATCGAACGGATCGGTATCGGCGATATTTCCCCGCAGCGTTTCGCGGAAGCCATCGACATCGTCGTCGCGGCCAATGATCTGCCGCGCACCCCGGATGTCGGGGAAGTCTTCTCGCGCGACTTCCTGCCGCCGGAAGACGAGCGCGTGCGGGATCTGGGCTGAGGACTTGCCATGGAACTGGGACTGAAAGGGCGCGTCGCGCTCATCACCGGCCCGGTCAAGGGCATGGGCGCGGCGGTCAGCCTCGCCTTTGCCCGCGAGGGCTGCGAGCTGGCACTGGCGGGGCGCGATATTGCGGCGATCGAGCCGCTCGCCCGCCAGATCCGCGATGATGGCGGCGAGGCCCTCGTCATTGCCTGCGACATGACGGATGCAAGCGCCTGCGAAACTGCGGTCAGCATCACCACCGAGGCGCTCGGCCCCGTCGATATCCTCGTGAACGTGGCCGGCGGCTCCGGGCCGATCGGCAAGACCGGTGTGGAGACGACGCCGGAGGAATTCGACGACATCGTCGTGCTCAACATGCGCGGCCCCTTCAACATGATGCGCGCCGTCCTGCCCGGCATGATGGCGCGGCGTGCGGGCAAGATCGTCAATGTCGGCGGTACTTTCGGCATGCGCGGCAAGGCCGGACGCATGGCCTATTCCGCCTCGAAATGGGGGCTGCGCGGCATCACCAAGAGCTTCGCCATCGAGGCGGGTGCCCACAATATCAACGTCAATTGCGTCGCCCCCGGCATGGTCGACGGGCCGCGTTTTCGCACCAAGGTGATCCCGGAAATGGCCGCGCGGCTCGGCATCACCGAGGAGGAGGCGATTGCCCGGCACGCCTGCGATTATGCGCTAGGGCGCGTCTCGACCGGGGAGGATGTTGCGCAGGCCTGCCTGTTCCTCGCCTCCGACGCCTCGCGCCAGATCACCGGTATCGACCTGCCCGTGGATGGCGGCTGGGCCATGTTGTGAACTGCCTTCATCCGGCCCCCGAGACGCCTCGCCGCATCAGCCAGAGGATCATTGATCATGACAAAGCCCGCTCCCCGTCTGCAGGCCGTCGCCGACACCCCGCTGGTGGCCCAGGATGCGCCCGGCTCGATCTCGCCGGCCCGCGCGTTCATCGGCTTCGACCATGTCACGGTCACCTATGGGCGCGGCGAAGGTGCCACCACGGCACTCGCACCGACCACGCTCGCCATCGAGAAGGGCGATTTCGTCGCCCTGGTCGGACCCTCCGGCTGCGGCAAGTCCACCCTGCTCAAACTCGTGGCGGAACTCCTGAAACCCACGAGCGGCAATATCTTCGTCGCGGGCCGCGAAGTCGGTGCCGAGCCGATCCGTATCGGCATGGCCTATCAGAACGCCACGCTGCTGCCCTGGCTCAATATCCGCGACAACGTCATGCTGCCGCTCAAGATCGTGCCCCCCTTCCGCGCGCGCTACCGCTCCGCCCGCAAGGGCGAGTTCCGCGACCGGGTGGATGCGCTGCTCGAACAGGTCGGTCTCGCGGGCTTTGCCGAGAAATACCCCTGGCAGCTTTCCGGCGGCATGATGCAGCGGGCCAATCTCAGCCGGGCGCTGATCCATGAACCCAACCTGCTTCTGCTCGACGAGCCCTTCGGTGCGCTCGACCAGTTTACCCGCGAGGAATTGTGGGGGGTGATGCAGGATCTGTGGATGGCGACGAAGACGACGGTACTGCTCGTCACCCATGATCTGCGCGAATCGGCTTTCCTCGCCAACCGGATCTGCGTGATGAGCGCTCGCCCCGGGCGGATCATCGAGGATCGCAAGGTGCCTTTCGCGCATCCGCGCAGCATCGATCAGACCTATGACGCCGATTTCGTCGGCCTCACCCAGCATTTGCGCAGCCTGATCATGGAGGCGCGGGCTGAAACCGGTTCCGGCATTGTCGCGCCACAACATGCCCCCGAAGGAGCCTGATCATGTCGATCGCCGCCAGTTTGCGCCGCCGCGCCGCCTCGATATCGCTGATCGTGGGCATATTCCTGTTCTGGGAAGCTGCCTGTGTGATCTTCAACATCTCCGATCTGGTGCTGCCGCGCCCCAGCCAGGTCATCGAGACGCTGGTCAGGTTCGCGCCGGGGATCTGGCCGCATGCCTATCAGACGCTCTATACCACCCTCGTCGGCTTCTCGCTGGGCGTGTGTATCGGCCTGTCTCTGGGCGTGCTGATCGGGTCCTCACGGCTGGCTTTCGATACGGCCTATCCGCTGCTCGTCGGTATTTCCTCGATTCCGAAAGTGGCCGTCGTGCCGATCTTCGTGCTCTGGTTCGGCGCGGGCACCGTGCCCGCGATCCTGACTGCGATGATCATCTGCATTTTCCCGATCGTGGTGAATGTCGCCACCGGAATCGCCACGGTCGAGCCGGAGCTCGAGGACGTGATGAAGACGCTCAAGGCCTCCAAGACCGAGATCCTGTGGAATGTCGGCCTGCCGCGCGCCATGCCGTACTTCTTCGCTTCGCTCAAGGTCTCGGTGACCCTCGCCTTCGTCGGCTCGGTCGTGGCCGAGACGGTGGCGTCGAACCGGGGCGTGGGCAACATGATGATGATCGCCTCGTCCTCGTTCAACGTCCCCCTCGTCTTTGCGGGGCTGATGGTGCTCGCCTTCCTCGGGGTCAGCCTCTACGTGCTGTTCTCCCTGATCGAGCGCCGCGTTGCCGGCTGGTCGATGCGCAAGAATGATATCGCCACCGGCTGACCCCAATGCACGGCATCCCGCCCGCGCCCCACGACGGGCGGACGGGATGCCTGATCGCCCTCTTCTATCCGGAGCTATTCCAATGTCAGGCAACCCTGCTGCCGCGATCGCCGATACAGTCATCCGCAACGGCATGATCGTGACTGACGAACGCGTCTTTCCAGGCGATATCGCCTTCACCGATGGCATCATCACCGCCGTGACCGCAGCCGGAGCCGGACCGCAGGCGCGCGAGGAGATCGACGCGCGCGGGCGTGTGGTGATGCCCGGCTGCATCGACGTGCATGTGCATTTCCGCAGCCCCGGCATGTCGCACAAGGAAGACTGGGCGACCGGCTCGGCGGCGGCCGCCGTGGGCGGCGTCACCACCGTCTTCGACATGCCCAATACCGATCCCGCCACCGCCACGCCGGATGATCTCGCGCGCAAGCGGGAACTCGCCGAAGCGGATTCGCTCGTCGACTTCGGGCTCTATGGCCTGCTCGGCGAACACAATCTCGACCAGCTCGCGCCGCTCGCGGAGGCCGGAGCCATCGGCTACAAGCTGTTTCTGGGCAATACGACGGGCAATCTGCCCTGCCCGAATGACGGCGCGGTGCTGGAGGGTTTCGAAATCCTCGCCGGGCTCGGCCTGCGCTGCTCGATTCATGCGGAGAATTCGCCGATCCTGTTCTGGCGCCAGAACAGGCTGCAGCAGGCCGGGCGCAACGATCCGCTGGCGCATCTGGCCGCGCGTACCGATGTCGTCGCACTGGAGGCACTCAACCGCTCCGCGACGCTCGCGGACTGGACCGGCGCGCGCATTCACATCGTGCATGAAAGCTGTGCGCGTTCCTTGCCCTTCATCCGATTCTGGAAGGAACGCGGCACCGACATCACCGTCGAGACGCTGCCGCAATATCTCTATCTGAGCGCCGAGCGGATGGCGCAGCCGGGCGGACATGTCCTGCGCATGAATCCGCCGATTCGCGAGGCCGCACAGCAGGAACCGCTCTGGGCCGGTCTGACCGACGGCACCATCGACATGATCGCCACCGATCATGCGCCGCACGCGCCGGAAGAGAAGGAAGCCGATACCATCTGGGAGGTCGCCTGTGGCTTTCCCGGGGTGGAGACGTCGCTGCCGCTGATGCTGAACGCGGTCGCGCAGGGGCGGCTGAGCCTGCCGCAGGTGGTGCGCGCCATGGCCGTCGCGCCGGCCCGCGCCTTCGGCCTGCAAGATCGCAAGGGCAGTCTGCTTCCGGGCATGGATGCGGATATTGTCATCGTCGACATGGAAAAAAACGCGATACTCTCGGCACAGGTCCTGCACAGCAAGGGCAAGGTCAGCGCCTATGAAGGCATGCAGGTGCAGGGCATGCCCGTGATGACGCTGGTGCGCGGGCATATCGTTGCGCGCGACGGGGAGCCGGTCGCCGCGGCGGCCGGCCATGGCCGCATGCTGCGCCCGCACATGCCCGCGCCGCGCCCGCGCAATCAGGCGACGAGCCTGCACAGCCTGACGACCTCCGCGAAGGCACCGTTCGGCGATCCGTTCTGAACCGCGACAAACCTGCGCGACAAGCAATGCCCGACATGAAAAAACCAAAGGATCAACAATGAGCACACCTTCATCCTCCCTCGTCATCCATGCCGGCGGATTCGTCTTCACCGGGCATTTCGAGACAGCCCGCGCGCCACAGACCGTGGCGGCGTTTTGCCGGCAGATGCCCTATTTGGGACAACTCGTGCATGTGCGCTGGAGCGGGGAGGGTGTCTGGATTCCGCTCGGCGAGACGGATTTCGGCGTCGGCTACGAGAACCATACCAGCCACCCGGCGCCGGGCCACATCATCCTCTATCCGGGTGGTATCAGCGAGACGGAGATCCTGCTCGCCTATGGGGGTGTGGCCTTCTCGTCAAAGATGGGCCAACTCGCCGGCAACCACTTCATCACCCTCACCGGTGGCCTCGAAAATCTCGCCACGCTCGGCAACAAGGTGCTCTGGGAAGGCGCCCAGTCGATCCGCTTCGAGGAGGGGTGAGATGCGCTGCGAGCGGCGTCGCCGGCAGTGAAGCTCGGCGACTGTCAAATCACGTCATGCCTGCGGCGCTCGCCTCAATGCCTGCGGCACTTACGCCGCCCTTTCCTGCACGGCACCGCCACCGGCCTCGGTGCGCAGCCAGGCCTCGCCGCAGGCCTTGGCGAGATCGCGCACGCGCAGGATGTAGCTCTGGCGCTCCGTCACCGAGATCACCCCGCGCGCATCCAGCAGGTTGAAGACGTGGCTGGCCTTCAGGCACTGATCATAGGCCGGCAGCACCATCGCGTGGTGATCGCCCCTGTCGCCCGCAGCGAGTATGGCGCGGCAGGCGTCTTCCGCGTCGCGGAAATGACGAAACAGCGCCTCGACGTCGGCATGCTCGAAATTGTAGCGCGAATATTCCTTCTCCGCCTGGAGGAAGACATCGCCATAGGAGACGCGGTTTTCGCCCTCGCCGCCGTTGAAATTGAGATCATAGACGTTCTCGACGCCCTGCACATACATGGCCAGCCGCTCCAGCCCGTAGGTGAGCTCGCCCGCGACAGGTGAACATTCGAAGCCGAGCATCTGCTGGAAATAGGTGAATTGCGAGACCTCCATCCCGTCGCACCAGCATTCCCAGCCGAGCCCCCAGGCGCCCAGCGTAGGGCTCTCCCAGTCATCCTCGACGAAACGCACATCATGCAAGCTGGTATCGATGCCGATCGCGCGCAGGCTCTCGAGATAGAGATCCTGAATATCGGGCGGGCTCGGCTTCAGGATGGTCTGGAACTGATAATAGTGCTGCAAACGGTTGGGATTCTCGCCGTATCGCCCGTCCGTGGGGCGGCGCGAGGGCTGCACATAGGCCGCGTTCCACGCCTTCGGCCCGAGCGATCGCAGGGTCGTGGCCGGATGAAAGGTGCCCGCACCCACTTCCATGTCGTAGGGCTGGAGGATGACGCAGCCGCGCTCCGCCCAGAAACGCTGCAATGTCAGGATCAGCCCCTGGAAGGAGCATTTCGGGTCCATATCGGCAGCCATGACGGGGCCTCTCTCGCGTGCGAATTCGACGCCGGCACCCTTAATTCGCCCACAGGACAAGTCAAGCCGCGCCGGAAGGCGCGGCGACCGCCAGCGCGGCGACCGTGTTTCTCATTGCAAGCGCTGAAGCCTCCCGCGACGATTGATCATGGGTCCCCGAGACCGGCTTCGCCGTCCCGAGGTGGCACGGGCGGGGATGGGCATTGACACATACGGAACATGGCGGGCACGGGGCTTCTGCGAGGCGGCATACCGAGGCATGATGGTGGATGGGCGCGTGCAGGCGCGCCATCAGCGACACCGAACATGTGCTCGCGGGAAAGCGGCCCGCAGAAACGGAACCAGATGCTGACCTTTGCTGCCGCCGTATTCTTCCTGATCGTCACGCCGGGTCCGGGCGTGCTCTCAATCGCCGGTGTGGGGGCCGGCTACGGCTATCGGGCAGGAACGCGTTATCTGGCGGGATTGTTCGTGGGAACCAACCTCGTCGCGCTCGCCGTGGTGAGCGGGCTCGCCGCGCTGATCCTGGCAGAGCCGCGAATCAGACAGGTGCTGTTCATCGCCTCGGTGCTCTACCTGTTTTATCTCGCCCTGCGTATCGCCTTCGCCGGCGCGCGGGTGGCCTTCATCGAGACGCAGAAGGCGCCGGGTTTTTTCGGTGGCATCGCCTTGCAGGTGATCAATCCGAAGGCCTATGCAGTCAACACCGCCTTCTTCTCCGGCTTCGCCTTCCTGCCGGGCCATGCGGGGTTCGAGATCGCGCTGAAATTCCTGATCATCAACGCGATCTGGATCCCGATCCATTTCGGCTGGCTCTGGGCCGGCGTCGCCCTGCGCCGACTCGATCTCTCGCGCCGGGCGCAATTCGCCATCAACGGCGTCATGGCCGCCTCGATGCTCGCCGTGGTGGCGCTCGCCGCCTACGCGGCCCTGTGAGTCGGATCAGCCGTCAGAGACCTGCCAGTTCCAGAAGTCGCTGCCTTCCTTGTCGAGGAAGCGGTTGAGCACCATGCGGTGGACTTCATCCGCGCCATCCACCAGCCGCGCCTGGCGGGCGTAGCGGTAGATCCATTCGAGCACGGTATCCTTCGAATAGCCGCGCGCGCCGTTGATCTGGATGGCGATGTCTGCGGCCTCGTGCAGGACGTTCGCCACCTGGATCTTGGCCATCGAGACTTCCTGGCGGGCGAACGAGCCCTGATCCAGCGCCCAGGCGGCCTTCATCACGAGAAGGCGACCGATCTCGATCTTCATGGCGAGACCACCCAGCATCAGCTGCACGCTCTCGCGATCCTTCAGCTTGATGCCGAAGCCCTCGCGCTCGGCGGCGTATTCACGCGCGATCTCGACGCAGCGCTTGGCAAGGCCCAGCCAGCGCATGCAATGGGTCAGGCGCGCCGGGCCAAGGCGGATCTGCGTGACCTTGAGCCCCTGGCCCTCTTCCATGATCACATCCTTTGCCGGGATTTCGAGCCCGTCATAGACGATCTCGCAATGGCCGCCATGCTCTTCCGGCCCCATGATCGGGATGCGGCGCCTGATCTCCCAGCCGGGCGCATCCTTGTGATGCAGGAAGGCGGTGAGGCCGTAGCGCGGATCGTCGGAGGTGCGCGCCATCAGGATGAAGTGATCGGCGACGCCTGCGCCGGTGATATACCATTTATGGCCGTAGATCCTGTAGACGTCGCCGTGCTTCTCGGCGCGGGTGCGGATCATGGAGGGGTCGGAACCGCCGCCGGGATGGGGCTCGGTCATGGAGAATGCCGAGCGCACCTCGCCCTGCACGATGGGCTGGAGCCAGCGCTCCTTCTGATCATCGGTGCCGACCTGTTCCAGCACCATCATGTTGCCGTCATCGGGGGCGGCGGAGTTGAACACGCAGGGCCCGAAGATCGAGCGGTTCATGGCCTCGTAGCACACGGCCATGCCCATCTTGCCGAGATCCTGCCCGCCGGTTTCCTGCTTGAGCTGGAGGCACCACAGGCCCTGCGCCCGCGCCTTCTCACGCATCCGGTCGAGGAGATCGAGGCGGATATTCTCGTGATCGTCGTAGCTGTCAGCGCGCGATTCGAGCGGGAGCAGCTCTTCCTCGACGAAGGCGGCGATGCGGGCACGGAAATCGTCGATCCGCGGTGAAATCTGAAAGTCCATCTTGCGTTTCCCTGATCGGTCACAGGCCCGAACACAGATGCCCGCCATCGACGGGGAGATAGGTCCCAGTCATCCAGGGCGAGGCATCAGTGGCGAGCAGAAGAAAGGCGGCGTCGAGATCCTCGGGCTTGCCGAGGCGACGCATCGGAATGCGCTTGATCATCGCCTCGCCCGGCGGCGTGGCGAAGAATGCGGCGTTGATCTCGGTCTCGATATAGCCCGGTGCGAGGGCGTTCACGCGGATGCCGAACCGCGCCCATTCGAGCGCGAGCGCATGCGTGGCCTGTTTCACCGCGGCCTTCGAGATCGCATAGGGGGTCACCCCGCCGGCGACGCGCTGGCCGAGGATCGAGGCGATGTTGACGATATTGCCCGGCTGCTGCGCATCCCGCCAGCGCCGCCCCGCCTCCTGCGCCATGGCGAATACGCCGCGGACATTGGTCGCCATCACCGCGTCGAAATCATCGAGGGGCGTGTCGATCGCCATGGAGGAAAGCGCGATGCCGGCATTGTTGACCAGCGTATCGAGGGGTGCGTCGAGCATGTCGAAACAGGCTTTTACGGAGGCTTCGTCGGTGACGTCGAGGGAGACGGCGCGCGCGGATGCCGCACCGGCGGATGCGAGTTCGGCGACCAGGTCGTCGAGCTTCTCCTTGCGCCGCGCGCCCACCGTGACCCGGGCGCCGTGGCGGGCGCAGAGCATGGCGAAATGCGCGCCGAGCCCGGATGAAGCCCCCGTGATCAGGATATGCTTGCCCGCAAGCCGCGCCCCGAGATCCATGCCGTCCTCCCCAGCCAATCATCCGTTGATCGTCGCGGCAGAGTTGACGCCCGATGCCCCTTGGTCAAGGGCGCAAGGCGACGAGGCGGCTTTGGGATTGGCGCGGGCGAAGCGTCAGAGATCGCCCATTACCTCCTGCCGGAACCCGTAGATCTTGCGATCGCCGACCACCGGTATCAGCGTTACTTCGCGGGTCTGGCCCGGTTCGAAGCGCACGGCAGAACCGGCAGGGATGTCGAGGCGCATGCCGCGCGCCTTCTCGCGCTCGAAGGAGAGGCCGGGATTGGTCTCGTAGAAATGGTAATGCGAGCCGACCTGGATCGGGCGATCGCCCTTGTTGGCGACCGCGAGCGTCACCATCTCGCGCCCGGCATTGAGCTCGATGGCGCCTTCCGGCGTGGTAACCTCGCCCGGGCTCAGCGCCCCGCTCGCACCCCGGATCGGGTCATGCACGGTGACGAGCTTCGTGCCGTCGGGAAAGGTCGCCTCGACCTGCACGTCGTGGATCATCCCGGCGATGCCGTCCATGACCTGATCGGCGCTGATCACATGTGCGCCCGCTTCCATCAGATCGGCCACCGAGCGCCCGTCGCGCGCGCCCTCGACCACGTAATCCGTGATCAGCGCGATCGCTTCCGGGTAGTTCAGCTTCACCCCCCGCTCCAGGCGGCGACGCGCCACCATGGCGGCCATGGAAACGAGGAGCTTGTCCTTTTCGCGCGGTGACAATTGCATTGACTTTCTCCTCAGATCATCCAGCTGCGCGGCATGGCATGACCGCGCATGGCTTCGACGAAACGGATCAGCGTCCCGCGCAGGGCCTGCGCGTCATGGCTGAGAAAACGGGCCACGAGAAAACCGTCGAGCGCGCTGATGCCGCAGGTGCTGGGCGCGTCCACGAGAAGTGCGCGCGCCTCCTCCAGCCGGGCCTCCGCATCCGGGGCCACGATCAGGCAGGTGGCGAAGGCATGGGCGCCGCCGGCCACCGCGCCACGGGCGAGCGTTTGCGCGATCGTGTCCTCCAGCCGCACCTCCTCGGCGAAGATCAGCCGGCCCGCCCGGCGTATCCGCCAGGAATCGCGAAACCGCCCGGCATTGACGCTTTCGCCCATGGCGGTGCGTCCGAAAATCGTCGATTCGAGCAGGATCAGCCGCGCATCGGCGGCCATGGCGACTTCAAAACGCCGGCGCAGGCGCGCCTCGTCGAAGAGGATCTGCTCCTGCGGCAACCAGGCGAGGCCGGCCCCGGGGGCGAGATCGAGGGAGACGGTGACTTCGGTATCGTCGTGATCGCTGCGATAGATCTTTTCAGCGGCCTGTGTGGTCAAGGCCGCCTCGGCGCCGTCAGCGAGCGTGACGTCTATGCCGAGCCGGTCGCCGCCTGTCATGCCGCCGCCGGTATTGATGAATACACCCTCACAGATGCGCCCGCGCGGGAAGCGCACCCGGTAGCCGCCGCTCTCGGCGATCCGCATCGGCGCCCCGCCCCGGCGCGGATCTGCCCCGATCGCGAGGCGCACGCCGCCTTCGGCGCGAATCATGCGCGGCAGGCGCGGTGAGGAGGGCGGACGGGTCATCAGCATGGGGTTTGAGCATTGCGCTACGTCACCCTGCCGGCAACTGTGTTTTGTCGGCAGGGCTGCTCAAAATACAGGCGTGATGCCCGTCGATCAGGCAGGGACCTCTGGGGCCTTCACGTCATCGCCCTTGATATCACCACCCTGGCGCACCTCCTCGCGGCAGAAGCCCACGATTTCGCCGGCACGCACGGCGGCATCGGCGAAGGGATCGAGCACGAGATCGGCGCCTGCTTTCTCGAGCATGGCCTTGTCTTCGGCGCCGTGACCCCGGATCGCGACCCTGCCGGTAAAGCCCGCCTTGCGCGCCTCTTCCATCAGGATCAGCCGCGCATCCTCATGCGTCACCGAGGGGCCGATATGCGGCGTGGCGATGATCAGCCAGCGCGCCCGCGCCAGCGGCAGGCCGATGACGAATTCCGGATCGGCGGCATCGCCATAGAGGCCGGGAAGACCGTTCCTGCGCCACGCGGCGACGGCTTCCGGGTCGAAATCCACGCCCAGCACCTTTGCCCCCGCATCATGCATGACGCGCGACAATTGCGTGCCGTAGCGCCCCAGCCCGAAAAGGATAATGTCGTATGACGCGCTCTTGCTGCTTTCGCTGTGATCTTCGCGATGCGGGTTCGCGCGCTCGAACACGCTGATCCACGGCTCGATCCAGCCATAGATCGTCTGGGAATAGAGAATCATGTAGGTGGAGAGCGTGATGGTCACGAGGCCGACCAGGGTGACGAGCCCGACCGCCGCATCGAAGACATGGCCGAGCGTCACGCCCATGGCCATGAAGATCAGCGAGAATTCACTGATCTGCGCCACGGTCACGCCGGCCAGCACCCCGGTGCGCTTGCGGTAGCCCATATAGCCCATGATCGCCATCACGATCAGCGGGTTGCCGATCAGCACGAAGAGCGAGAGCACCACCGCCGCCGGAAGCTGGTCGCTGAGCGCGCTCAGGCTCAGCCCCATGCCGAGATTGATGAAGAAGAAGAGCAGCAGAAAATCGCGCATGCTCGACAGCCGTGAGGCGATCGCTTCACGGTAGGAGGTGGTGGCCAGCGAGACACCGGCGAGCAGCCCGCCGAGCTCCTTGCCGAGGCCGATCCAGTCGCAGATCGCGGCAAACAGCACCGCCCAGGCAATGGCGAAGGTGACGAGCAGTTCCGGCATCCGCGCGATCCGGCTCATCAGCGGCTCGGCCACATAGCGGATGAACAGCGCGACCACGCCGACGAACAGCAGCCCGGCCCCGAGCACGCCGCCGATCCCGAGCCCCGCCTGTGATCCGCCGACCCCGACACCGATGGTCGAGAGCGTGATCATGGCCAGCACCACGACGATGTCCTGCACGATCAGGAAGCCGATGGCGATGCGCCCGTGCAGTGAATCGACCTCGCGCTTGTCACTGAGCAGCTTCACGATGATGATCGTCGAGGAGAAGGTCAGCGCCACGCCGATATAGATGCTGGTGACGAGATCGAGGCCCAGCATCAGGCAGATCAGGAAGCCGAATACGGCGGTGAAGGTCACCTGGCCGAGCCCCGTCGCCACGGAGACGGCGCCGAGCTTGCGCACGATATGCACGTCGAGCTTGAGCCCCACGAGAAATAGCAGGGCCGCGATGCCGATCTCGGCCAGAAGATCGACGGCCTCTGCTTCCGTAACGAGATTAAGCACGTCAGGGCCGACGATGATGCCGGTGGCGATGAAGGCGACGACGAGGGGCTGCTTCAGGAACAGGCCGATGAGCCCGAGGGCTGAGGCCAGCGCCAGAACCATCGCAAATTCATAAAATGCATGCGCCTCGCCCATCACGATCCCCCGAAACAATGCCGTCGGGAAGACGTGTCGCCTTTGCGGGGCGCAGGGTCAAGCCGGACAATGCCGGATATCGCCGCGTGATCGCGCGGGTTGCGGGTGCGGTGATCACGGGACATGCGTGTTTCCAGCCGGGCTTCAGCCGGCGAGCTGGTCCCAGCATTCAAGCGCCTTGCCGGCATACATGACCGAGGGTCCGCCGCCCATCTGGATCGCCATGGCGAGCACATCGGCCAGTTCCTCGCGGCTCGCACCCGCCTTCATCAGGGCATCGACATGAAAGGCGATGCAGGCCTCGCAACGCACGGCGACCGAAATCCCCAAAGCCACGAATTCCTTCTCCTTCACCCCGAGCGTACCGCCCTCCTTCACCGCCGTCGACAGAGCCCCGAACCCCTTCATGGTGCCGGGGACGGCTCGGTTGAGATTGCGTGAACGGTCGCGGGTTTGCTTGATATAGTCGGGATAATCCATCGGGCGGGCTCCATTGACTGCTTGCATGTGATTATTGTCTCACGAATGCAGGGTCGAGCCTGATCGCGCCCTGATCTGGATCAAGGCAGGCGCGCCCAAAGGCCCGTGGATCGGTGCACTGCGATGATGCGAAAAACCGCTCCCGGGCTCCCCTCGCTCCCGAGAGTGATGTATGGTCCGGGAAGAGGGGAGGTTGCGCTGCATTGCCTGCTCCGTCCACTCTGACTGCTCTCCGGGTATGCACCGGGTGGAGGGGAGCGCCGTTGCGCATGCGGGATGAAAATGCTCCACGGCCACGTTGGCCCTCGCCCTTGCGGCCTGAGCCTGCGCGGTGATATAGCCGCAGCACCTTATGACGCATTGCAGGAACGCCCATGTCGGTCGATCAAGACACTGTCCGCCGCATTGCCCGGCTTGCGCGCATCGCCGTGAGTGACGATGACGTGCCGCATCTCCAGGGTGAGCTGAACGCGATCCTCGCTTTCGTCGAGCAACTCGGCGAAGTCGATGTGACCGATGTGGAGCCGATGACCTCGGTGACGCCGATGGCGATGAAGATGCGCGAGGACGGGGTGACCGATGGCGGCAAGGCTGCCGATGTCACCGCCAACGCGCCGGCTGCGGAAGACGGGTTCTTCCTGGTGCCGAAAGTCGTCGAGTAAGCCGCGCTTCGCCGCGCGACCGCATCCCGTTTCCGCGCCACTTCTCGCAGAAAGTGCCCGCCCGTGACGAATCTGACCGATCTCACCCTCGCCGAAGCCCGCGACGGCCTCAAGGCCAAGCGTTTTTCCGCCGTCGAACTGACCAAAGCGCATCAGCAAGCCATGGGCGCCGGCAAGAGCCTTAACGCCTATGTCCGCGAGACGCCCGACCAGGCGCTCGCCATGGCGGTGGCGGCGGATGAGCGCATCGCACGCGGCGAGGCCCGCCCACTCGAGGGGCTGCCGATCGGGGTCAAGGACCTGTTCTGCACCGAGGGAGTCGAATCGACGGCCTGCTCCAACATCCTCAAGGGTTTCACGCCGCGCTACGAATCGACCGTGAGCGCCAATCTCTGGCATGCCGGCGCCGTCATGCTCGGCAAGCTCAATTGCGACGAATTCGCCATGGGCTCGTCCAACGAGACCAGCGCCTTCGGCCCCGTGGTGTCGCCCTGGCGGCGGGTCGGGGATGAAACCCCGCTGGTGCCCGGCGGCTCTTCCGGCGGTTCTGCGGCGGCGGTTTCCGCGCGTCTGTGCCTTGCCGCGACCGCGACGGATACCGGTGGCTCCATCCGCCAGCCGGCGGCATTCACCGGGACCGTGGGCATCAAGCCGACCTATGGCCGCTGCTCGCGCTGGGGCATCGTCGCCTTCGCCTCCTCGCTCGACCAGGCCGGCCCGATCACCAGGACCGTGCGCGATTCGGCGATGATGCTTCAGGCCATGGCGGGCCCGGATGCAAAAGACACGACCTGCGCCGATCTCCCCGTCCCCGATTTCGAGGTTGCCGTGGGGCGTGGGGTGAAGGGTTTGAAGATCGGCATCCCCAAGGAATATCGCGTGCCCGGCATGCCGACGGAGATCGAGCGTCTCTGGGAGGCCGGCCAGGCCTGGCTGCGCGAGGCGGGTGCCGAGATCGTCGAGGTCTCGTTGCCGCATACGCAATACGCGCTGCCGGCTTATTATATTGTCGCCCCGGCGGAGGCTTCATCAAATCTCGCCCGCTATGACGGCGTGCGCTATGGTCTGCGCGTCGAGGGCAAGGATATCCTCGACATGTATGAGCGCACCCGCGCCGCCGGTTTCGGCCGCGAGGTCAAGCGCCGGGTGATGATCGGTACCTATGTGCTCTCGGCGGGCTATTACGACGCCTATTACCTGCGCGCGCAAAAGATCCGCACCCTGATCAAGCGTGATTTCGAGAACGTCTATGCCGAAGGCGTCGATGCCATCCTGACCCCGACGACGCCGTCAGCGGCATTCGGCATCGGCGAGAAGGGCTCGGGTGATCCGGTGGAGATGTATCTCAACGACATCTTCACCGTGACCGTGAACATGGCCGGCCTGCCCGGCATTTCCGTGCCCGGCGGCTTCGATGCCAAGGGCCTGCCGCTCGGCCTGCAGCTCATCGGGCGCCCCTTCGACGAGGAGACGCTCTTCGCCGCCGGCCAGGTCATCGAGAATGCAGCAGGCCATGTCGCGTTGCCGGAGCCGTGGTGGGAGTGAGGCTGAGCCGGGAGGGCGCGTTCAGGCCGGTTTCGCTGGGGGCGGGTCCGGGGGCGTCGAATCCTCGGCGCCGCCGCTATCCTCATGCGCGCGCGGAGAGAGCTCCGCCGTGCCCGCGCTCGTCGCCGGCAGATTGACGAAGCCGCCCTGCGCAGGCGAGCGCTCGCGGGCCCGTATGCGCCAGGTCACGAAGCCGGCCAGCGTGGTCGCGATCAATCCGCAGAAGACGAACAGGCCCTGTGGTCCCATCGCCGCCATCAGGGTGGTCGCGAGGAACGGCCCGAACATGCCCCCCGCCGCCCAGCAGACGAGCAGGCTCGAGATCGCCGGCACGATCATGTCGGCCTCGACGATGTCACAGGCATGGGCGATGCACACCGCATAAATGCACAAGGCCATCCCGCCCCAGAGCGCGAAGGCGATGATCAGTGCCGGGGCCAGCGCGACGTGGCTCGCGATGACGTGGCTTGCAGTGACGATGCCGATACAGGCGAGCGCCGTGCCGGCGAAGAGGCCTGCGATCACCCGCCGCCGGTCGGTGCGATCCGAGAGCCAGCCCATCGGCCATTGCAGGATCAGCGAACCGGCCTGCAGGGCGAGAAACAGCAGGGCGGCTTCGGTGGCATCAAGGCCCATCTGAATCCCGTAGACCGGGGCGATGGCGATCACCGAGGAATTCATCAATCCTACCGCGAATGCCCCGGTCACGGCGGAGGGCGCCTTGCGAAACAGGGTTGGTATGATCAGGCTGATCGTGCGCGGAGCAGGCGGTTCGCGCGAAAGCGTGGCGGAAACCGGGATCAGCGCCAGGCACATCAAGGCGGCGATCGCCATGAACAGCCCGTCCGTCTCGATCGAGCCGAGGCTGATGGCAAGTGGTGAGAGCATCAGCGCGATTTTGGTGCAAAGCATATAGAGCGAGACGACGCGCCCGCGATTGGCAGCTGTTGCGCCGGCGCTGACCCAGCCGTCGATGACGGTAAACAGTCCGGCGAGAACCATGCCCGACAGGGTGCGCAGGAAAATCCAGCTCCACAATTCCTCGGCCTGCGTGAAACCGAGCGCGACGACGGCGGAGATAGCGGCGAGGCTCGCGAAGGCGCGGATATGACCGACATGGCGCACCAGCAGCGGGACCAGCATGCAGCCTGCCGCGAAGCCGAGACCGTAGCCGGAGGCGACGAGGCCGATCTCGCCGATCGACATCCCCGCCGCATCCATGCGCAGGGGCAGCAGGATCTGCAGGAGACCGTTTGCGATCTGGAGAAAGGTCGCGCCGGCGGTGATCGACCAGATCACGGCAAAGGCCGAGCCGATCCCCGAGAGGGGAGGCGCGGCGGCGGTTGCCTCCGGGCTGTCAGCGGAATCGTGGAAGCGGGGTGTGTCGGCTGGTGTGGGGCGGATCATGGGGCGGATCACGGATTCGCGCGAAAGGGGAGGGCGGTGCATGCTCATCATGCCGTATCGGGCGCCGAAAGCGAGATGAGAAAAGCGGCTTGGGCGATGTGCCGATCAGCATCAGGAAGCTGGTGCACCAGAACAGCAGCATGTGGGAAGCTGTGGAAAACCGGTGCGATGCAAAAAACCGACGAAGCGATCATATCAGCGCTTGACGACGGGAAAGCCGGCGCATATACCCCGCTGCACCGACGGCGGGGCGACGAGCCTGGTCGCCGGGCGGGTCGACCGAAACGGGGCAGAGGCTGCGAAGCGTTCCGCCCACTCCAGTAGGAGCTGGAATAATCGGTTGACACGGGAAATTCCGGAGTGTATAAACTCGCTCCTTGTTGCGAAGGCCGATCGGCCAATGCGACTTTCCAGACAAGTTTTTTCGGCAAAACCGGTTCGCCGGTCGATCGGCATGCTTGTCTGGGTGCTCTTTGACATTGTTGGGAAGGAAGAAAGGGAAACGTGGTCGGCGTTGTCCTTGCGGGTGCTGGGTGCTCTTTTTGGGTGCTTGGTACTGATTGGGATAGTGTCGGATTCGACGTTTCTTTCTGGAAGCCATCAATTCTGTATGGGCGTCGTGAGGCGTTTGTATGGTTTGTATGGATTTCCGTTGATTCGATTGAGTTCGGCCTGGATTGATCTCTTCAACTTGAGA
>NZ_DATGCW010000105.1:0-5786 GCF_035311605.1 Saliniramus sp. | reverse complement strand
CCCTATCGAATGCACAACAATCAACCAGTCGTTGGAGTCGATGCAGACATAGATGGCTCTGTAATTCGCTATAAGAAGAACGAGTTCTGCTTCGAATCGGAAGAGGAAGTTGTTGAGGAAATTCGGCAGAGGGTAGCCAGTGACGTCAATATCCCACCGGCTGATGTTAGCGTTCTTATCGTTCCCATAAATTGGCTCGATTCGAATTTACCTATGATCGTTCCACAGATGGATTTCGATAAAGTTTGCTCAAGCGGCTTGAGGTCTAATCACCACATTAACACGCTTTCGCGCGAACAAGTTTCAGTTGCAATTCATAGACCTTTAGAGCTTGAAAATGGTACTTATTTGTACTGCGTTGCCCGCGACGAGGACGTGCTCGACACCTGGTTCTCCTCCGCCCTGTGGCCGTTCTCGACGCTTGGCTGGCCGGACGAGACGCCGGAGCTGAAGCGCTACTACCCTACCGACGTGCTCGTCACCGGCTTCGACATCATCTTCTTCTGGGTCGCCCGGATGATGATGGCCGGCCTGCAATTCATGGATCAGACGCCCTTTCACACGGTCTATATCCACGCCCTCGTCCGCGACGAGAATGGCGCGAAGATGTCGAAATCGAAGGGGAACGTCATCGATCCGCTCGACGTGGTCGAGAAATTCGGCGCGGATGCCCTGCGTTTCACGCTATCGGCCATGGCGGCGCAGGGACGCGACATCAAGCTCTCGCTTCAGCGTGTCGAGGGCTACCGCAATTTCGCGACCAAGATCTGGAACGCCGCGCGCTTTGCCGAGATGAACGGCTGCGAACGGGTCGCTGGCTTCGACCCGGCGAAAGTGGATATCACCCTCAACAAATGGGTGCTCTCCGAATGCGCCAGCGCGGCGGCGCAGATCGAGGCCGGGATCACCGAATACAAGTTCAACGAGGCGGCGGGCGCGGCCTATCGCTTCGTCTGGAACGTGTTCTGTGACTGGTATCTCGAACTCGCCAAACCCGTCCTGCAGGGCGAGGACAGCCCTGCGAAGGATGAGACGCGGGCCACCACGGCCTATGTCATCGACCAGATCTGCAAGTTGCTGCACCCCTTCATGCCCTTCCTCACCGAGGAGCTCTGGGCGGTGAAGGGCGAGACCGGCCCCGCCCGCGACGAGACGTTGCTCGCGCTCGCCACCTGGCCGTCGCTGTCGCATCTGCGCGATGACGCGGCGGAGGCCGAAATCGGCTGGATCGTCGATCTCGTCAGCGAGATCCGCTCCGCGCGCGCCGAGACCAACGTCCCCGCCGGCGCGCAGATCACGCTTCTACTGATCAATCCGAGCGCGGATGCCGCGGCCCGCGTCGCGCGCTGGGATGGCATGCTCAAGCGTCTGGCGCGACTGGAGACGATCGATACGGCGCAGGCTGCGCCGAAGGCCAGCGTGCAGCTGCTGGTGCGTGGGGAAGTCGCGGCGCTGCCGCTCGAAGGCGTCGTCGATATTGCGGCGGAACGCGCACGCCTCGATAAGGAAATCAGCAAGCTCGACGGCGAGATCAGGAAGATCGACGCCAAGCTCGGCAATGCCGATTTCCTCAAACGCGCCCCGGAAGAAGTGGTCGAGGAACAACGGGAACGGCGCGAGGCCGCGCTTGCCCGGCGGGCGAAGGTGGGCGAGGCCGCAGAGCGGCTGCGGGCGTGAACGCGCGGCGCGGACTGGTCAGCCGATCGCGCCCGCGCCATATCATCCATGCGGAAACCTAAAACCGCAAGCGATGGAACAGATGGAACATGGCCGATAGCGACACCCTGCTCGACCTGCGCGGGCTGAAATGCCCCCTCCCCGCCCTGAAGACGCGCAAGGCGCTCACGCGCGTCGCCGCCGGCACGGTCATTCGCGTGGAATGCACCGATCCGATGGCCGCGATCGACATTCCGCATCTGATCGGCGATACGGGAGACCATCTCGAAACGCAATCACACGACGGTGATCTACTGGTTTTTCGTATTCGCAAGGCGTGAAGTGCACGGCCTGACTGCACCTTGTATTGCCACGCACGATCACTTGCTGATCTGCTATAGAATCCTGGACGGTATCCCATTCAGGAAATCATTGAGGTAGGGCTGCGGATGAATCCTGAAGGCTTCCGGAATCTGGAAATTCGGATCGTATCGACGACCCGGCGCGTCATCCAGCGGAACATCCTTGTCCTTCTCGGTCTTGGGCTTGTCGATCAGGAGAAGATTGTCGTCACTCAGCGGGTCGGCATCACGCATGGCGTTGCTGAATTGAATAATCGGCTGCGGTCTGTCTGCGGCAATCTTGCAAACCGCCTTCTCAAAGTTCGAAAAAATCATAAGAGTAACTCCAGAAATACGAAAAACGTATGCCTGATAATTCATTAGGCCAGAAATATCAATCGAAAATAGAAGCATCGTTGAAAGAGCGGGCCCTTCGCGGACCCGCCCTTGTCTTCTCAATCTCACATCGCGGCCAGCACACCCAGCAGCAGGAGCGCGATGATGTTGGTGACCTTGATCAGCGGGTTCACCGCCGGGCCGGCCGTGTCCTTGTAGGGATCGCCGACCGTATCACCCGTGACCGAAGCCTTGTGTGCCTCCGAACCCTTGAGGTGCTTGACGCCATCCTTGTCGACGAAGCCGTCCTCGAAGGATTTCTTGGCATTGTCCCAGGCGCCACCGCCGGAGGTCATCGAGATGGCGACGAACAGCCCCGTCACGATCACGCCGAGCAGCATCGCCCCCACCGCCGAGAAGGCCTGGTCCTTGCCCGCGATCAGATAGATCACGAGATAGGTGACGAGCGGCGCGAGCACCGGCAGCAGCGAGGGCACGACCATTTCCTTGATCGCGGCCTTGGTCAGCATATCGACGGCGCGCCCGTAATCGGGGCGCTCCGTGCCTTCCATGATGCCGGGCTTCTCCTTGAACTGCCGGCGCACTTCCTCGACCACAGCACCCGCCGCACGCCCGACCGCCGTCATCGCGATCCCGCCGAACAGGAACGGAATCAGGCCGCCGAAGAGGAGGCCGACCACGACATAGGGGTTGGAGAGCGAGAAGTCAGGCGTGACCCCGGCGAAGTACTGGTAGCTGGTCGAGCCGGGCTCGTTCGCGGCGGAGATGAAGTAGTTCAGATCCGCGGTATAGGCGGTGAACAGCACCAGCGCGCCCAGGCCCGCCGAACCGATCGCATAGCCCTTGGTGACGGCCTTGGTCGTATTGCCCACCGCGTCGAGCGCGTCGGTGGACTGACGCACCTCCTTGGGCAGTCCCGCCATTTCCGCAATACCGCCGGCATTGTCGGTGACAGGGCCGAAGGCGTCGAGGGCGACCACCATGCCGGCCAGCGCGAGCATGGCCGTCACCGCGATGGCGATGCCGAACAGGCCTGCGAGCATGTACGAGGTGATGATGCCCGCCATGATCACCAAAGCGGGCAGCGCCGTCGATTCGAGCGAGATGGCGAGCCCTTGTATCACGTTGGTGCCGTGGCCCGTCACCGATGACTGGGCGATGGAGCGCACGGGCCGGAACCCGACGCCGGTATAGTATTCCGTGATCACCACGATCAGCCCCGTGACGACGAGGCCGATAATGGCGCAGATCAGGAGCGAGAAAGAGGTGAAGCTCACCGCATCGACACCACCACCGATGATCGGAACGCGTGCCTCCATCGTCGTGCCGAAGCCGCCGAACAAAGCCACATTGGCCACAGCGACGGCAGCGATCGACAACACGCCGGTGGCGATGAAGCCCTTGTAGAGCGCACCCATGATCGACTGATCCTGGCCGAGCTTGACGAAGAAGGTCCCGATGATCGAGGTCACGATGCAGGCCGCGCCGATGGCGAGCGGATACAGCATCATGGTCTCGAGATTCGCCTGACCGGCGAAGAAGATCGCGGCGAGCACCATGGTGGCGACGAAGGTCACGACATAGGTCTCGAACAGATCCGCCGCCATGCCGGCGCAATCACCGACATTGTCGCCGACATTGTCGGCAATGGTGGCGGGGTTGCGCGGATCATCCTCCGGTATCCCCGCCTCGACCTTGCCGACGAGATCACCACCGACATCCGCACCCTTGGTGAAGATACCGCCGCCGAGACGGGCGAAGATCGAGATCAGCGAGGCGCCGAAGCCCATGGCGACGAGCGAATCGATGACGAGGCGCCCGCCGGGATCAGCCCCGAGGGTGCGCGTCAGAATGAGATAGTAGACAGCCACGCCGAGCAGGGCGAGACCGGCGACCAGCATCCCCGTCACCGCACCGGACTTGAAGGCCACGTCGAGCCCGCCCGCGAGCGATTGCGAGGCCGCCTGGGCCGTGCGCACATTGGCGCGAACCGAGACGTTCATGCCGATAAAGCCGGCAGCAGCGGAGAGAATCGCACCGATGGCGAAACCGATCGCAACCCAGATCGAGAGCAGGAAGATGAGCACCACGAACAGCACCACGCCGACGATGGCGATGGTGATGTATTGACGCCAGAGATAGGCCTGCGCGCCTTCGGCGATCGCGGCGGCGATCTCCTGCATGCGTTGCGTGCCGGCATCTCGCTTCATCACGTCGTTGATGGCCCACAGGCCGTACGCGATCGACAACGCGCCCAGTATGATGATCAGGAACAATGCGAACATGTGACCGTCCTTGCCTTTGGGGGGTCCAGACGATCAACGCGCCGGCGCATGCGGATTCAGCGCCGCCCAAACGTCCGCCCCCAGGGTGGTGGACGGAGCCTGCCAAAATTTTCAGCTATCGGCAAACGTCATTTATGCAAAATGTTGCGTGTTTGTGCAGTGCAACATGCCGCTTGTTGCTCAAGCCGGCGCGTGACGGCGCATCCGCGCCTGCGCGACGACCAGAACCAGCGCCACGGCGAGCGGCGGAAAGGAGAGCCAGTTGACGATCTCCCAGCCGCCGGCATCCAGCAACTGGCCCGAGGAGAAGGAGGCGACGGCCACCGAGCCGAAGACGATGAAGTCATTTGCCGCCTGCGCCTTGGTGCGCTCCTCCGGACGATAGGTATCCGTCACCAGCGCAGTCGCCCCGATGAAGCCGAAGTTCCAGCCGATACCGAGCAGGATCAGCGCCGTCCAGAAATGCGCCACAGTCAGCCCCGAGAGTCCAATCACGGCGGAGACCGCGATCATCACGAGTCCGATGGCGGTGATCATCTCCTTGCCGTAGCGATCAATCAGCTTGCCGGTGAAGAAGCTGGGCGCGAACATGGCGAGTATGTGCCAGGAAATCCCGAGCGCTGCCGTCTCCAGCGGGAGGCCGCACTCCACCATCGCCATCGGCGCCGCCGTCATCAGAAAGGCCATCAGGCCATAGGAAACCACGCCCGCCGTCACCGCGATGATGAAACGGGGCTGCAACATGATCGTCAGAAGCGGTCGCCCGGAAGCCGTCGGCGCATCGCCCGGCGCCGGCATCGTCACCGGAACGGGCGGCGTGCGCAGAAACGAGATCACCACGATGGCGATCAGAGCGAGCAGCGCCTGTGCCATGAAGGAACCTGCGAAGGTCGCGCCGGGAACCATATCGCGGGTGAAGATCACCACCTGCGGGCCGAGAATCCCAGCTGCGAGACCGCCGGCGAGCACGTAGGAGATCGCCCGTGCCCGGAAAGCGGATGTCGCTGCATCGGTCGCGGCGAAGCGGTAGCTCTGGACGTATGAGCCATAAAAACCGGCGATCAGCGTGCCGATGCAGAACATCACGAAATCGCCCCAGACGATCGCGAGCGCCGCGATCGAGCCGCCGACCACCCCGTGCAGCCCA
>NZ_DATGCW010000104.1:0-27797 GCF_035311605.1 Saliniramus sp. | reverse complement strand
CCACAGCCGGAGATGGAACCGCCGGCACAGCAAGGCCTCTCGCAGGCGACGGAGCCGGTCGTCGCGCAGCCTGCGCAGAAGCGCGCAGCAGAGCCGGAAGCTGAAGCCAGGCGCGGCCTGTTCGGCTTCGGGCGACAGGCGCAAACACGATCCGCCGAAAAGCCCGCGCCGCAATTCCCGCCGCGCCCGCGCACCACGCCGGTGGCGCCCGACAATCCCCCGCCTTACCCGCCGCGTCCGCGTACCACGCCGAACCTGCCCGATGCGCCATCCGACAGCGCCGGGGAAGCGCCGTCTCACGCGGCGGTCGGAGGCGGCATGGACGCAGCGCGCCTTTCCGGTGCAGGCCTTGCAGCTGCGAGCGCCGATGACGCGTCGGCTCGGGCCGGCGACGCATCGGCGCCCTCCCCGGCTTCTCATCCGGAGGCCGCTCCCGCCGCTCGCGAGGATGCGCTGTTTTCCGATATGGCGCGCGAGCTCGAAGCCGCGTTCAAGCGCCCCGCCTCCTCTGCGCCCGCTGACGCGCAGAGCGCCCGCGCAGCACCGTTCCCCGACGCGCCCGTCGCCACACGAGTCGATGATGTACCGGCTCCCGAAGCGCTCGCTGCGACGAGCCTCGAGCCGCCTCCCTTCCCGGCGCGCACCGCCCCGCCGGTCCCAGAGGCGCCGCGCCAGCAGAGCGAAGATGCCTTCTCCATCGAGCAGGCTTTCGCCGAGACCATACCGCGCAGGCGCGAGGCCACCGGATCTGCAATCGACGAATCTGCTCTTGCCGAGTCCGCTCTTGCCGAGTCCGCTCTTGCCGAATCTTCGTCCACCGGGACCGCGCCTGAGATCACGGCACCCGAAACCGCGCCGGTCACCGGGGACGGCTCAGACGATCATGCCCCCGCCGGAAGCCCGCATGCGCCTGCACCCGGCATGACCCCGGCTCCGACTGCCGGTCCGGCACATTTCGCCACCGCCATCGAAGAGAGCCCGCAACCGCAGGCCCCTCCACGCGCGGATGTGCAGACGGATACGCAAGATCCGGACCCGCGCTTCCCGGAAACAGAAGAGCCGGCAGCATCTCCGGCCTTCGCCCAGGCGCAGGCAATCATCGCTGAAGAAGCGCTCGCGGAAGCAGCGGAAGCCGAGGCCGCGCCGGAAGGTGCCGCGCATACGCATGCGCGCTCCGTCGATGATGTCGCATCGCACGCACAGCCGGGATCCGAAACGGCGCCGGAGCCGGAATTCACGATCGATGCCGACACCACGGAGCCGGCCATCGAGGAAGAGCCAGCCACCTATTCCGCAACCGGGGCATTCGCGCCGCAGGACGCTGCGCGCGCAAAGCGCGATACGACCGTGCAGGATGGCGTCACAGAAGAACCCGCAGCCCAGGCATCTGCAGACGAGGCACCCGCAGCGGAAGAGACCAGCACGGCAGATCAACCACAAGCCGAACCGGCGCCGACAGAAGAAAAGCCCGCGAGCAAGGTCGATCCGTTCTCAGTGGACGAGATCGAGGCGGAATTCGCCCGTCTGCTCGGACGCAGCAGCGACAAGGATCCCAAAAGCTCTTGATAGCGCGCTTGCGCACGCTTGCAGCGCTTGCACTGCCGCCATTCGCGTCGCACCGTCCCGTAACAGGACACGCGGAGCGAATCAGCGGTGCAGGCGGATCACGGGGGCAAAAACCACGCGGGAATGAATTGTGCGGACGCGCTGCTGCGTGATCGTCGGGAGCGCGCGCGGGCGCGTTTCATGGCGCTGCGCATGCCCGTCGCCTGCCTGATCGGTACGGGTGCCTTCCTCCTCGCCTTTCCCAGCCTCGCCCAGACCCTGACCCTCGATCTCGGCGAGGAGGGTGGCGTTACCGAGCGGGCGCTGCAACTGATCGCGCTGATCACGGTCCTCGCGCTCGCCCCCTCGATCCTGGTGATGGTGACGTCCTTTACCCGGATCGTCGTAGTGCTTTCCCTGCTGCGCTCGGCGCTGGGCACGATGACGGCTCCGCCGAACGGCGTCATCATCGGGCTCGCGCTGTTCCTCACCGCCTTCGTCATGGCGCCGACGCTCCAGGAAGCCTACGAGGAAGGCGTCGCCCCGCTCATCGCCGGTGAGATCAGCCAGGAAGAAGCCTTCACCCGCGGCGTTGCCCCGTTTCGCACCTTCATGCTCGCCCATGTCCGCGAGCGCGATCTCGAACTCTTCATCGACATGTCGGGTCAGACCGATCTTGAGGGCCCCGACGATGTGCAGTTGCATGTGCTGGTCCCGGCCTTCATGATCTCGGAGCTGCGGCGCGCCTTCGAGATCGGCTTCCTGCTCTTCGTGCCCTTCATCATCATCGATCTGGTGGTCGCCTCGATCCTGATGTCGGTCGGCATGATGATGCTGCCACCGATCACGGTCTCGCTGCCGTTCAAGCTGATCTTCTTCGTGCTCGTCGACGGCTGGAACCTCGTCGCGGGATCGCTGGTACGCAGTTACGGCTTGTAGCGCCTCACAGGTCGTCGCGATTTCGCGGTTTGTCGGCTTCATCCGCATTCTCGTCGCGCAGATCATCATCATCGAGAATGCGCAACGCCGCCCCTTCGAGATCCTCGTACTGGCCCGAGCGCAGCGACCAGAGGAAGGCGATCAGCCCCATCAGGCCGAGGCTGAGTGCGATCGGCAGCAGGTAGATCAGGACATTCATGATGCAGCCTCCGTGGACGTGACCGCCGGGGCGGCGGTGAGCATCGTCGTCGCCTGTGATCTGGCGTGAGTGGCAGCAGGCGCAGATATCGCAGCGGTCCCGGCATGAGCCTCGCGCCCCGCGCTGCGCGCGCGCACGGCGTTGAGCGTAACGATCACCGAAGAGCCCGACATCGCCACCGCCGCGATCAGCGGCGTGACGTAGCCGAGCACCGCGATCGGCACGGCGATCAGATTATACACGGTCGAGAGCCACAGGTTCTGGCGCATGATCATCAGCGCCTTGCGCGACAGGGCGACGGCTTCGGCCACCGGGCGGAGGCGATCGCCGAGGGCGAGGGCATCGGCGCAGTTCTGGGCCAGATGCGAGGCGGTAATCGGCGAGATCGAGGCATGGGCGGCCGCCAGCGCCGGAGCGTCGTTGAGCCCGTCGCCCACCATCAGCACGCGCCGCCCCTCACCGGCCAGACGGGCAAGAATGGCGGTCTTGTCGCCGGGCTTGCAGCCGGCATGCCAGTCGGCGATGCCGAGCGCCTCGGCAGCCCGGCGCACCGGCCCCTCGCGATCCCCGGAGACGATCATCACTTTCAGGCCGCACCGTTTGAGATCGGCCACGACATCGCCGGCATCGGCGCGCAGGACCTGGCGCAGCAGCAGCACCGCGACGCGCCCGCCATGGCGCAGGACGATCGGCGTCGCATCCGGCTCATCGCTCAATGCGCAGGCGACGGCATCCTGCGCATCGCAGAAATCCGGGCTGCCCAGCCGCGCCTCGATGCCGTCCACGATCGCGCGCACGCCGCGCCCCGGCTCCTCGACGACATCGTCGAAGGGCGCTCCCGCTGCGCCGTCGCGCGCCAGCGCCCGGGCCAGCGGATGGTTCGAGCTCTGGCCGAGTCTGCCTGCGAGCGCCACCATCGCGTCATCGAGCGCGCCGCGATTGACAAGCCGCGCTTCGGGCGTGGTGAGCGTACCGGTCTTGTCGAAGACGACCGTATCGCAGGCGGCGATGCGCTCGACACCGTCACCGGCGGTGAGCAGAACGCCGGAGCGAAACAACGCGCCGGAGACCACGACCTGCACCGCCGGCACGGCGAGCCCCAGCGCACAGGGACAGGTGATGATCAGAACGGCCACCGCCGTGATCACGGCGAAATGCAGATCGGCACCCACAAGCAGCCAGCCGATCAGCGTCAGCGCCGCAGCGGCATGGACGACGGGCGCGTAGAGCTGCGCAGCACGATCGGCGATCTGCACGTAGCGCGACTTCGCCATCAGGGCCTGATCCAGCAGCTTGTTGACCTCCGCAACGAGGGAATTCTCCGCCGCCGCCGCCGCGCGCAAGGTCAGCGCGCCGGTGAGATTGAGCGTCCCGGAATGCAGCTGTGCGCCCTCGCCCACGGGCTCGCGCGCCGTCTCGCCGGTGACGAGACTGGCATCGACATCCGAAAGCCCCGTGACGACCACCCCGTCCACAGGCACCCGGTCGCCTGGGCGAATCTGGAGGAGATCGCCGGTCCTGACCCCGAGAATGGGAATTTCGGTCACCCCGCCATCGGCATCGATCCGCCGCGCCGTCTCACCGCGCAGGGCGAGCAGATTGCCGGCCACGGCGCGGGTCTTCTTGCGCATGATCTGGTCGAGCACCCGCCCGGCGAGCAGGAAGGTCAGCAACATGGTCGCGGCGTCGAAATAGGCGTGTCTGGCCGAATTCATGGTCTCAACGATCGAGATCCCCACCGCGAGCAGCACACCCAGCGAAATCGGCACATCCATACCGAGTGCGCGCGCCTTCAGCGAACGCAGCGCCCCGCGAAAGAAGGGCTGACCGGAATAGGCCACTGTCGGGATCGCGATCAGCGCCGAGATCCAGTGGAACAGGTCGCGCGTCTCGGTATCGATATCGGCGACATTGCCCGACCAGACCGAGACGGAGAGCAGCATGATGTTCATGGTGGCGAACGCCGCCACCCCGAGCCGCTTCAGGAGATCCGAGGTCTGCGCCGCCTCGATTTCCTCCTCGCGGCTACGCGTGAAGGGATAGGCCTTGTAGCCAAGTTTGTGCAGCCGCGTGACAGCCAGCCCGGGATCGACAGGGGCCGTTTCGTGGCCATCACCATCCATCGCCGCATCGAAAACGAGATGAAGACGCTTGTTCGTATAATTCAGCCGCGCATGGGCGATACCGGGTCCCGCGACACCCTGTTCGATCTCCCGGATACAGGCGGCACAGGTAATGCCGTCGATCGCGAGATCGAGTTGCGCGCAACCCTCCTTGTCGCGCGTCACGAATGCCGAATAATCGATCCGTTCGCTCATCCGTTCAGCGTAGCATGACGCGGTTGCGCGAATGGAAGACCTGTTGGTCACCCTCGCTGAATGTCAGCACCAGATCCCACTGTCCCGCCGGCACGTCCGCGAACCGGGCCTCGTAGACGCCGTAACCGATGCGCTCCAGCGTCGCGGGGCGATCGAGATTGCTGTCGGCGGGGCGCGCGAGCGTGACCTCGCCGGCCATGTCGGGCAGCATGTTGCCGTCACGATCACGCGTGGTGATCTCGGCATAGGCGCCGCCATCGGCGCGGCGCTCGACGAAAGCCTCGATTTGCCAGCCGCGCGCCTGCTGGTCTGCCGCACTTGCCAGCGTGGTATTGAATTCCTGGCTGGCGCGATAGGCACTGTCGGTCTCGAGACCCCGGAACGTGGCGATCGCATTGGGCAGGAGAATGCCGAGATTCATGAAGATGATCAGGCCGAAGAAAGCGAGGATGATCGCCAGAACCTTGCCCCCGGTCAGCGGCTTGCCGCCGGGGACGTAGTCGTTTTCGAAACGGTCGGGGGAGGACATCGTTCGGTTTCCTGATTTGCCGGACCCGCTCTCAATCGGCAGGTCGGATGAAATTGTCACTGGTCGTGGCGACTTCGCCACTCGCCGGCTCGGTCAGCACGAAGGTGATCGGCGTCGATTCGGGGATACTCGCCGGATCGGGAATCGTGACCAGCACGCGGACCTCGCGGGTCTGGGCCGGGCCGACGGGCATTTCGATCACGCCTTCGGAAACCGGAATCGCACCGAGCGCATCGACATTCACCACCGGCAGCCCCGTCACCGCGAGGGTGAAGGCGCGCTCTTCCAGCGCCTTGTTGAACAGGCGGATGGTATAGGCGTTGCGGATCGAACCATCCGAGAGCTGCACATAGAGCGGATTCCGGTCGTGCTGGGCCGAGACATCAATCGAGCCGCGCCCGACGAAGGTGAACAGCATGATCCCCGCGATCAGCCCGATCAGCGCCATGTAGACGATGGTGCGCGCCCGCACCAGCTTTGAGCGTTCCTGCGGCTTGCCCTCGAGGCGACGCTCCAGATTGTACTCGCTGTCATAGGTGATGAGATCGCGCGGCAGGCCGACCTTCTCCATCACGTTGTTGCAGGCATCGATGCACAGACCGCACTGGATGCAGCCGAGTTGCGAACCGTCGCGGATATCGACACCGGTGGGGCAGACGGCGACGCATTGGCCGCAATCGATGCAATCGCCCGCCGGCTCGCCCGCCTCGCGCAGGGCGCGGTTCTTCTTGACCGAACCGCGCGGCTCGCCGCGATCGACGAGATAGGTGACGTTGTAGGCATGCTCGTCCGTCAGCGCCGCCTGGATACGCGGCCAGGGGCACATGTAGACACAGACCTGCTCGCGCATCCAGCCGGCCAGCGTGTAGGTGGTGAAGGTGAGGATACCGATCCAGAGATAGGCCACGAAGGGCGCTTGCAGCGTCGCAAGATTATAGACCAGCGTTGGCGCATCGGCGAAATACAGCACCCACGCCCCGCCGGTCCACCAGGCGATCATCAGCCAGACAACATGCTTCGAGGCGAATTTCGAGATCCGCTCGGCGTTCCACGGGCCGTTATAGAGCCGCAACCGCTCGCGCCGGTCCCCCTCGATACGCCGCTCCACCGCCATGAACAGATCGGTCCACACCGTCTGCGGGCAGAGATAGCCGCACCAGATCCGCCCGGCCACGGCATTCATCAGGAAGAGGATGAGCGAGGCCAGAATCAGCAGCCCCGTGAGATAATAGACCTCCTGCGGCCAGATCTCGATGAAGAAGAAATAGAAGCGTCGCGCTGGCAAATCGATCAGCACCGCCTGGTCAGGCGCGTTCGGCCCACGATCCCAGCGCACGAAGGGCAGGAAATAATACACGCCCAGAGTCGCGATCAGGACAGCCCACTTGATCTTGCGGAACTGTCCCCAGACACTTTGCGTGAAAAGCTGCTTTCGCGCCTCGAACAACGGCCCGTCGATATAGACTTCCTGCTCGTCTTCGGGTGTGAGTTCAGGCTTCTTGGTGACAGCTGCGTCGGACATTTCGCCCCCGGTGCGGGATCCTCGAGATTGCTCCGACATGTAAGCGAAACCGCCGCATCAGGCTTTGACAATGATCAAGCAGGGCTGCGACAAGCCGTCATGCAAGCGTTTTTACGCAGCTCCCGCGCTCATGGCGCCAGCCATTGCGCCTGCCGTTCATCCAGGTCGAGACGAAAACGCGCACGCCGGTGGCCGGCATGGTCGAGATAGAGTGTTTCGATCTCCGCGATGGTGATGGTCACCGCCGAGAAATTGGCTGCTCCCGCCGCGATCGCGGCTTCGTCTTCAGGCAGCGCGAAGGCGCCCGGCGCCGTGATCAGGGTGCCCGGGGCCGGCTGTGTCGCGTAACAGGCCCGGCTCATCATCCGCGAGCCGTCCCAGGCCGCCTGCGCCAGAGCATCCCCCGCATGCAGTTGCGCGATCCCCTCCCCGCGCAGCTGGAACTTGCCACGCGCGTCATAGACATGCACGGCGACGCGCGAGTCCCTGGCAATCTCTTCGCTTTTGAGACCGCGCTGATCGGTGTGGAAGCGCAGGCTGCGCGCGCTCGTATCGACGGCGCGCAGCACCACCGTGCGCATGCGCGGGCGCCCGTCCGTGCCGAGCGTGGCGATGGTGGGGGTGTGGAAGGGCGAGCGCCGGTCCTTCACCCCGCGCGCCAGGCAGGCCCAGGCATGGCGCAGGGTGGCATCGAGATCATCGACGAAATCCGGGCGGTGATAGGGCTGGCCGGTCTCGCGCCGCTTCGTCTTCTCGCTCATCGCTGCCTCCTCATCCCGATTCACCCTCCCGCGCCGCCCGCTCACGCGCAATCAGCATCAGGTTGCGCATATAGATGAAAGTGCCCAGCGACTGGCCGAGGATGAAGACCGGATCCTGCCGGTAGATCGCATAACCGAGCAGAATGAAGCCGCCACCCAGCGAGAAGAACCAGAAGGAAATCGGAATGACACTGCGCCCCGCGCGCTCGCTCGCGATCCACTGCACCAGGAAGCGGGCGGTGAACATCAGCTGCCCGAGCAGGCCGATCAACACGACAATGTCGAAATTGGCAATGAAGATCGTGTGCAGCCCCGCACCGATATCATCGATCAGGTTGGCGATCATGAACGCGTTACCTCTTCCACCTGCGGCACGCGCCGCCTGCGCCGGGCCAACCACCAGACGCCCATCAGATCAAGCAGACCGACCCAGAGCCGGTCGAACAGGCCATAATTCGACACGCCCGCGAAGCGCGACCGGTCCTGCACGTCAACATGCACGATATCGAGCCCTTCGCGCCGGATCAGCGCCGGCATGAAGCGGTGCAGGGCATCGAAATAGGGCAGACGCAGATAGGTGGCGCGGGCAAAGCATTTCAGCCCGCAGCCGCTGTCGCGGGTACCGTCGCGCAGAATCGCGCCGCGCACCGCATTGGCCAGCCGTGATTGCAGCCGCTTGCGCAAGCCCTTGCGACCCAGCCGCTGGCCTGCCGCGAGGCCGACACCCGGGCCGCCGGCCTCAAGCGCGGCGAGGAGTTTGGGAATGAAGGCCGGGTCGTTCTGCCCGTCACCGTCGATCGTGCAGCAGAAGGTGCCGGAGGCGCCCGTCACACCGGTGCGTACGGCAGCGCTCTGGCCACAGCTCTGCGCATGGCGAAACACCTTCAGATGCGGCTTTTCCGCCATCGCCTCGCGCAGGATGCGCGGCGTCTCGTCGCTCGAGCCGTCATCCACATAGACGATCTCGAACCCGTCGATCTCCGCGCAGGCCGCCTCGATCTCCGTGATCAGCGGCAGCAGGTTCTCCGCCTCGTTCCTGACGGGCACGACGACGCTGAGACGGGGGCGGGAATGATCCTTGAGCGTCATGGTGCGACCCTGTAGACGCCGATATCGAGAGGGCGTCCGCCATTGATGTTGAAGCCCTCGACCCGCGTGAGCAGGGCTGGCGTGGCCGTGCTCTCGCGTAGCGCCGCGATGAACGGCTCCTGCTGGCGCGATTCGACGAAGAGCATCCGGCAATCGCCTCCTTCGAGGAAAGAGACGGCATCAGCGCCGGAATTCAGCATGGCGAGATCCGTCCCCACGAGGAAGACGAGGCTCGGCTCGCGATAGCCCAATGTTCCAAAGGCCGGATCGGCACAATCGAGACTGCGCGCCACGGCGGCCAGATCAGGCGAGACCTGCAGCGAGCGCAGCAGCGGCTGCACGAACTGGAAGACACCGATGGACAGAACCATGGCCGATGCGACGGCCGTCAGCGCTGCGGGCACGACCCGGCCCTTCAGGAACTGTCGCCAGGCGAAGAGCCCGATCAGCGCCGCCACGACGACGAGCGGCATCCCGAAGAGCAGCGTCCCGTCACCGAGCTGGATCCCGGCGATCGGCAGGGCGATGACGAGCACCAGCGGCACAAAGGCGAGAAATATCCCGACGGGGCGCGCCAGCGGGCGATGCGGGCCGACGAAGCCGTGGCTGATCGCCATGGCGGTGAGGATCGCGATCGCCGGATAGACCGGCATCATGTAATGCGGCAGCTTGGTCGGCACCAGTTCGAAGACGATCCAGCCCGGGACGATCCAGGCGAGCAGGAAGGCCACGACATCCACCCGCCGGTTCGCCCAGGCGAAGGGTACCGCGATCGAGGCGAGAATGGCGGCGGGCCAGAATGTGACAAAGAACAGCGCGAGATAGGTCCCCGGCGGCGCCCAGTGGTAGATCTGCGCGGTGCCGAGCTTGCCCAGCATGTCCTGCCCCGCCGATGCGGCGAAGAAATCGGCGCCCGCGCGCCAGGCAATGGCGATGAACCACGGCGCGGCGATGGCCAGAGCGATCAGGATGCCGATGCCGGGGCGCAGGGCGCGCAGCCAGTCGAGGGAGCGCTCGCGGATGCTCAGGGTCACTGCGGCGAGACCGACGAAGAGCACGATCACCGGGCCCTTGATCAGAACGCCGAGCCCGATCGCCCCCCAGAACAACAGCACATGCGCCCATGGCAGGATGGCCGCGCCCTTGACCAGATAGGCACGCGCCAGCGCACCCATGGCGACGACGATACAGGCCAGCAGCATGGCGTCGGTCTTGGCGAGCCGCGCTTCGACCATCAGGATCAGGCTGGCCGCCATGAAGGCGCCGGCGAGGAAGGCCTCACGTCTTCTGGCGAGGGCGAGCCCGGCCCAGTAGGTGGCGAGTACCGCACCGAGGGCGCCGAGGATCGAGGGCACGCGGTAGATCGCGACATTGGTGCGCGCCTCCGGCACGCCGAGCATTTCCGCGACGCTCACGCTCGCGGCCTGCATCCAGTAGATGCCCACGGGTTTCTTGTGGCGCGCCTCGTCCTGGAAGCGGATATCGATGAAATCGCCCGTCTCCAGCATCTGCTTCGTCGCCTGCGTATAACGCGGCTCGTCGCGGTCCATCGGCTGCAGACCGCTGATTCCGGGCAGGAAACAGACGCAGGCGATCAGCATCAGGATCGCGCAGGCACGCGCATGCCCCCCCTCAACGAACAGCATCAGACGCCCGGCCAGACCGCGCCCCCGCTGCGGCTGTGCGCCAGAGGGGACATCGATCACTTCACGGGAGAAAGCAGTGCTTTCGCGGGGCATCGTCATGCGGGACTCCGACCGGTTCCCCGCCATCCGGGCGAGGAGGCAAAGGACCCCGGTCATCTCTCCAATCCGGCGCGAAATGTCAAACCCCCGAATAACCTCGGGCCACGGATTGCAGGTTCTTAAGCAGCCCTTACCGGGATCGCCGAGAATCGAGGCTTTTCACTGACGGCTGATTTCCCCTGACGACAGAGAGGTTTGGGCGATGCCGGAATTCGATAAAATTTGAACTGTCTGCTTCAGCGGCAAACAAAACCGATGCGCCATCGTCTCCCCGTGGACAGGGAGACGATCATGCTTTTGACCATGTCGAAACGTGTCGCCATCTTCGGATTGGCTATCGGGACTTTTCTCGCCTTGCCGGTTCTCGCCGATGCCCGAGAGACGATGCAGGCCCCGGGCGCCCGGAACGTCGGCGTGACCATCGAACGGGGTAGCGCTCGCCCCATCGCCGGCTGGGTGGATTTCTGCCGGCAAAATCCGCAGGAATGCCGTGTCGACAAGTCCGAGGCGGCCATCATCACGCTGGATCGCGGCAACTGGGCGCTGATCAACAAGGTCAACCGTACGGTCAATGCGGAAATCATCGCCAGGACCGATATGGAACTCTACGGCACCCCCGATCACTGGACCTTCCCCTATTCGGGCTACGGCGATTGCGAGGATTACCAGCTGCTCAAGCGCAAGCGCCTCGCCGATGCCGGGCTGTCGCGCCGCGCCATGCGCATGACCGTGGTGATCGACGAGCAGGGCGAAGGCCACGCCGTTCTGATGGTCCGCACCGATCGCGGCGATTTCATCCTCGACAACGTCACCGACGAGGTCGTGTCCTGGCACGAGACACCTTATGTCTACGTGTCCCGCGAAAGCCAGCACGCCACCGCCTGGACGTCGCTCGGCCACACCTCGGCCCCGACTGCCACGGCGGCGCGCTGAGGAGCGCAGCCGACACACGAGATTGCGACCCCCGGTCACGTCCCCACCTCCCGTCCCCAGACCGGGCTCGCATACGGGGCCAGCTGCCAGCCAGCTGGCCCCGTTCCCTTTCATCACCTCTTCCGCTTTGCGAACGTGATATCGCCGCAACGCCACGGCGCGGCGTTAACCGTGTTTCCCCTTAGGGCTTGAACGCGCCCGCGGCGGCTGTCAGCTTTGGTTAACATTTTATTAAAATGTCTGGCAGATGCGGGAGCCGGTGGCATGCGGGATCATCAGCGACGGGATGTCGCCGTAGAGGCGGAGCCGGCGCGCGCCGTCGGCGGCTGGGGGCGGACCATGCGATCCGGCATGATCGCGGCGGCTTTCGCCCTCGCCATGATGATGAGCAGCGCTGCCCCCGCACAGGCCCAGCAATACACCGCCCTGCCCGAGCGCGTCACACCGCTTGAACCCGTCGGCGGCGCCCGCCCTATCCCGGCGTGGCGCGTCTTCTGCCAGCGGCATCCGATCGAATGCGCCGTCGATCCGCGCGAGGTTGGCCACGTTACCCTGACGCCGCAGATCTGGGCGCTGATCACCCGCGTCAACCGCGAGGTCAATGCCGCCATCGCCCCGATGACCGATATGGAGCAGTGGGGCACCGCCGATAGCTGGGATTTTCCCGAGGCGGGCTATGGTGATTGCGAGGATTACCAGCTGCTCAAGCGCAGGCGCCTCGCCGATGCCGGCCTGCCGCGCCGGGCCATGCGCATGAACGTGGTGCTCGACACGCGCAATGAAGGCCATGCCGTGCTCGAGATCAGGACCGATCGCGGCGTCTTCATTCTCGACAACGTCACTGACGCAGTCCTGCCCTGGGACGAGACCCTCTACGTTTATATCAAGCGCGAGGGGCACGATGATACGCACTGGGTATCGCTGGGCGGTGTCGCGGCCTCGCCCACAGCCGTGGCGGGCACGCGCCGCTGAACGGGCAGGGCGATGCGGATGGCGCATGGGCCGGCATGCCCGTCTGCGTGCTTGCCCGCTGAAAGATGCCTTCCGTAGCGTTAGAGTGGCGCCGGTTTCACAACGTGATCATGCGTTTGTGCCGATAAAGCAGTCCCGGGAGCCCTCAGATGGACAAGTTCGACCTGGCCATGCGCGATATACCCCTCGTCGCGGTATTGCGGGGGATCACGCCGGAAGAGATCATTCCGGTCGCCGACGGGCTGATGGCAGCGGGTTTCCGGCTCATTGAGGTACCTCTGAACTCGCCGCGCGCCTTCGACAGCATCGAAGCGCTTGCCGCGCATTGCCCGTCGGAAGTGCTAACCGGTGCGGGTACCGTGCTCGACGTCACGCAGGTGCGCCGGCTTGCGCAGAGCGGGGCCCAGCTGATGGTGACGCCCAATACCGATCCGGACGTGATTCGGGCTGGTGCCGCGGCCGGGCTCATCCCGTTGATCGGCTGCCTGACCCCCAGCGAGGCGCTCAGCGCCGTGGCGAACGGGGCGCGCGCGCTGAAGATATTCCCCGCTTCCCGTATGGGGCCGGATTACCTCAGGGATATTCGCGCGGTATTGCCGGCGGGCATCAGGCTCATCCCCGTCGGCGGGATCGATGTGCAGAGCATGCCCGGCTTTCACGCGCGGGGCGCGGACGGGTTCGGCTTCGGCACCAATCTCTACAAGCCCGGCATGAGCGCCGACGAGGTGGCATCGAATGCGCTGCATCTGGTTCGGACCTGGCGTGCTCTTTGAAACGCGCTACCCCCTGTCTCGAAAAAAGGCCGCGCCGGAAACCGGTGCGGCCTTTTCATGATCGGATGGCAGCGGACGCACTGCCGGGGCGCCCCGCAGCTCAGCTCAGGGTACGCCGTGTATCCTGGAGGCCCTGCTTGATGAGATCATCCCCGAGCGGACCCTGAACGGAACCTCGCAACACGGTCTCGGATGCCTTGACCGCTGAGGCGATGGCGGCATCGCGTACCTCGATCATGGCCTGTTCCTCCGCCTGGGCGATCTTGGATTCAGCCGATGCGGTGCGCCGCGCGATGAAATCGGTGAGACGCGCCTCGGCTTCCTTGGAGATGCGTTCCGCCTCCTCGCGCGCGGCATTGACGATCTCGGTCGCCTCGCTCTCGGCCCGTTCGCGCTTCCGCTCGTATTCCAGAAGCAGCGCCTCGGCTTCGGCGCGCAGCCGGCGGGCTTCCTCGAGCTCTGCGGAGATCCGCTCGGCGCGCTTGTCCAGTCCGTTCCCGACTTTCTGGAAAACGTTGAAGCGGAAGAGCAGCCAGACCAGCAGCAGAGTGCCGAGAATCTGCCAGAAATAGGTATTGGCGAACAGTGCACTCATGATGACGGCTCCTGTTTCAGCGCTTCATCGCGGCGTCGAGCGCAGCCGAGACAGCCCCCTGCGGCGGCGCGTTGCCAGAAAGGCGCTCGACCATGGCGGTCGCTGCTTCCTCGGCGATTTCGCGGACGTTACCCATGGCCTCGGCCTTGCGGCTGGCAATGGTCTTTTCCGCGTTGGCGAGCCGTTCGGCCAGATCCGCTTCGAGCTGCGTGCGCTTTTCTTCGCTTTCGGCGGCAAGCTTGTCGCGCGTCTTCTGCGCGAGCGCCTGCGCCTTGGCCTTGGCCTCGGCGAGCGCCTTTTCATAAGCTTCGCCGGCCTCTTCCGCCTTCTGCTTGGCGAGGGCGGCGGTGTCGAGATCACGGGCGATGGTCACCTGACGATTCTCGATGATGCCGTGTAGACGCGGTGCGATGATACGGACCATCAACGTGTAGAGCACGGTGAAGGTGATCACGAGCCAGATCAGCTGCGAAAGGAAGGTTTCCGGCTGGAAAGGCGGAAACGCGCCCTGATCGGCAGCTGCCTGAGCTACCACAATGCTGGTTTCTATCGCCATCGTGCTGACGCCTCTTCAATGCGCTAGCCGGACTGTCGCCAGCCCGGCGCGCATGCGATTGGTTGGCTCACGCGACGGGACAGCCGGATGCCGCCCCGCCGCACTTTCCCGAAACCGGAAAAGCGTCAGACGACGAAGAGCAGAACCAGCGCGACGACGAGGCAGAAGATGCCGAGGCCTTCCGCGAGTGCGGCGCCGATGAAGGCGCGCGCGAACTGGCCGTCGGAAGCAGTCGGGTTGCGCAGCGCGCCCGAGAGGAAGTTGCCGAAGATGTTGCCAACGGCGAGCGCCGCGACGCCCATGCCGATGCAGGCGAGACCCGCGCCGAGATACTTGAAGGCCTCAGCCAGTTGAACCGGTTCCATGTTGAACTCCTTGAGATTGACAGGCGAGCTGGGGGTATGGACGAGTGCGCCGTTCCTCAATGTCCGGGATGCAGCGCGTCGTTGAGATAGATGCAGGTGAGCACCGTGAACACATAGGCCTGAAGACCCGCGATGAAGATCTCGAAAGCGATCAGCGCGAAAGTCATCAGGAAGGGCAGCGGGAACAGCGCATAGCCGATACCGCCAACCGACAACAGCGAAACGATGAAGCCGGCGAAGACCTTCAGCGCGATGTGGCCAGCGAGCATATTGGCGAACAGACGCAGGCTCAGCGAAATTGGCCGCGAGAAGAAGGAGATGATCTCGATAACGGTGATGAAGGGTGCGAGCCAGACCGGCACACCCGACGGCACGAACAGGCCGAGAAAATGGAGGCCGTGCTTGAACAGCCCGTAGACGATCACGGTGCCGATCACCAGGATCGCCAGCGCGAAGGTGATGATGATATGGCTCGTGACGGTGAAGGCCCCGGGGATCATACCCACCAGATTCGCCACCAGCACGAAGAGGAAGAGCGAGAAGACGAAGGGGAAGAAGCGCATGCCCTCCTTGCCGGTCATCTCACGCAGCATGTTCGCCACGAATTCGTAGATGGTCTCGGCAAAGCTCTGCCAGCGATTGGGCACCAGCAACGTACCCCGAGTCGCAAGCATCAGGCCGCCCGTGATGAAGGCGACGATGAGGATCATGTGGAGACCGGAATTGGTCAGCGCGACAGGCGAATCACCGATCACGCCGAAACGGATGATCTCGGAGATCTCGAACTGCTTGACCGGACTTTCCATCGTCGTCGGATCCTCGTAATCGCCGGATTGACGCAACATCATGCGTCATCCGGCCGCCAACACCAGTCTTCGCCTCAGGCGCGCTCTCGCGGCTGCACCCTTATTTACGCGCATCGTCCTCGGGCCGCCGCACCGACACGGGGGACTTATCCGAGGTCGCCCCGCGATTCAACTCCCCGGATGCGCGCAGCATGTTGAGCATGCCCGATCCGAACCCCAAAAGCAGGCCGATGATGAACCCCCAGGGCGACGAACCCGCGAAACTGTCCAACATCCAGCCGAGGAAGCCGCCGGCGATAACGCCGGCAATGAACTCGGCCGAAAGGCGAAATGCCTGGCCGAGCCCGCTGGCATCGGAGGCCTTGCGCCGTGCAGCTTTTGCGGCTTGCTCCTGCCCGGACGAGATTTCGCCCAACCGGGAGTCGAGACGCGCGAGCCTCGTGGACAGTTCGGCTTCGTCGCCGGGTTTCGGCTCGTCTTCGTCATTCCCGTGCCGTTGCGGATCAACCATCATGACACCGTCAAGGGAGGGAAGAAGAAGAAAAACCGGCCCCCGTCAGCCGCGCGCACCATATTGGGGGCTCGATACCGTGTCAAGGATCACGACGAAACTATTAACTCGTTGATTCATATGAGCAAATCAGCCCAGCGCGAAAACTTCGTCCGGTTTGTTTCGCACCTGCAGCGTTTCAACCGGCCTCCCGCAGCTGTTCCGCCTGCTCCAGATCGACGCTGACGAGTTGCGAGACGCCGCGCTCGGCCATGGTCACGCCGTAGAGACGGCTCATCCGCGCCATCGTGATGGGATTGTGCGTGATCACGAGGAAACGCGTGCGCGTGGTGCGGGCCATCTCGTCGAGGAGATCGCAATAGCGTTCGACATTCGAATCATCGAGCGGTGCATCGACCTCGTCGAGCACGCAGATCGGCGAGGGATTCGTCAGAAACACCGCGAAGATCAGCGCCGTCGCGGTCAGCGCCTGCTCGCCGCCGGAGAGCAGCGTCATGGTCTGCGGCTTCTTGCCCGGCGGACGCGCCAGGATCTCGAGCCCGGCTTCCAGCGGATCATCCGAATCAACCAGGGTCAGCTCCGCCTCACCGCCGCCAAACAGGGTCGTGAACAGCGCCTTGAAATGGCCGTTGACCACGTCGAAAGCCGCCAGCAGGCGTTCGCGCCCCTCGCGGTTGAGGCTCGCCACAGCCTGGCGCAGACGCTTGATCGCCTCGACCAGATCGTCGCGTTCGGCGCCCAGCGTGTCGCGCCGCTCCTCGATCTCGCGCAATTCGTCTTCCGCGCGCAGATTGACCGCGCCGAGGCGCTCGCGATCATGGCGCAGGATCAGCAGTTTGTCCTCGACATCTCCGGCGGGCGGCGGCTCGGTGCCCGGCTCCAGCCCGGCCAGCTGATACAGCCCTTCCGGCGTCGTCTCCAGATTGTCGCGGATCGCCCGGTCGAGTTCGGTAAGCCGCGTCTGCCGGGCATCGCGACGGGCCTTCGCCGCAGCGGCTGATTCGCGCGCGGATGAGAGGGCGGCGAGCGCCTCGCGGGCGGTCCTGTCGGTCTCGGCCTGCGCCGTCTCGCCCTCGGCCAGCCGGTCGGCGGCGTCGCGGCGGGCCGCCTCGGCCACCTCGATCTCGCCTTCGAGACGCCGGCGGCGCATGTGGAAATCGTCCGGCGCCTCGCGCAGGACTTCGAGTTCCTCGCGCGCCGCCGCGACGCGCTCGTCGACATCTTCGAGCGCCGCGCGGGCATTCTCGGCACGTTCGCTCCAATTGCCGATTTCGAGCGCGATCGCCTTGCGGCGGCTCTCCGCGAGTTCCGCCTCACGCATCAGGCCTTGCATCGTGGCGCGCGCCTCGGCGGCTTCGGCACGCGCCTGTGCGGCAGAAAGCCGCGCCTCCTGAAGGCGCGCCTCCAGTTCGGGCGCAGGGGTGAGGTCATCAAGCGCCTCACGCGCCTCCCCGGCGCGGCTCTCGGCCTCTTCCAGATCGGCATCGAGCCGTGCAAGTGCGTCTTCGAGCCCCGCCAGGCGCGCAATCCTGTCGGCGTCCGCCCTCTCGGCCTCGGAGCGCCGCGCGGCGGCGTCGTCGCGCAGGCGCCGCGCCTGACGGGCCGCTTCCATCGCCTGATTCTCGCCCGACGCCGCAGCACGGGCGGAGGCCTGGGCGAAATCGAGATCGCGCCGGGCGAGATCCGCCTCGTCACGCGCCTGCGCCGCCGCGCGCTGCAGATCACCCAGCCGGTTGCGCTCGGCCAGACGCCTTGCGGCGGCGGAGGGTGCATCGGCTGCGGCAGCATAACCGTCCCAACGCCACAGGTCCCCCCCGGGCGTGACGAGCATCTGCCCCGTGGCGAGGCGCGGGTACAGCCGGGCGCCGGTCTCGCGATCGACCACGCCGATCTGCGCGAGCACGCGTGCCAGCGCCGGCGGCGCTTCGACATGCTCAAAGAGCGGCGTCACGCCGTCAGGCAGGGCGGGATCGCCCTCGCTGTCGAGCAGGCACCAGCGAATCGGCGCCGACTCGTCCTGCGCGGCCTGGAGATCTTCGCCAAGCGCAGCCCCGAGCGCGATCTCGTAGCCCCTTTCGACACTGACCGCGTCCAGCATCGGTGCATGCCCGTCGCCATCTGGAGCGGCGAAGAACTTGGCAAGCGTCGCTGCTTCGGTTTCGAGCTTTTGCGCCCGGCGCTCGGCTTCGGCGAGCGGCCCACGCGCCGCGCTCTCCGCATCGCGGGCCGCAACCAGCGCTTCGCGGGCGCTCGCGGCGCGGGTATCAGCCTCGTCGGCGCGTTCCGACGCCTCCTCATGCGCCGCGCGCAGGGTCTCGAGATCGGCGGCAGCGCCCGAGTCGGCGAGCGCTGCATGCTGGGCTGCGATCTCGGCCCGCTGGCGGGTATAGCGGGCGGCGCGCTCGGCCTCCTCGCGGGCGCTGCGTTCGAGCCCGGCGCGGCGTGCATTGAGATCCGACATCGCGGACTGGGCGGCGCTGAACGCCTCCTCCGCCTCCGCAAGGGCCGCGTCACGCTCCGCGCACAGCGCCTCTGCCGCCTCCCGCGCGGCCCGGGCCTGCGGGCCGTCGGAACCGAGCCCCTCGGCCTCCTCGCGCAGCCGCGCGATACTCGTCTGCGCATCGGTGATCAGCGCCTGCTGGCGCTCACCGTCACGCTCAAGCTCGACGAGGCGGCGCTCCAGAGCCTGGGCACGATCGCGGGAACGCGTTTCCTCAGCTTCGAGTTCGGTGCGTGCGAGCACGAGCCGCTGCAAGGCTGCAGCGGCCTGCGCCTCCTTCTCGCGCAGACCGGGCAGCGCATGCGCCGCGATGGCCTGCAGCCGGGCGGCCTCCGTCTGCTCAGCGCTGCGCGTCGCGACCTCTGCCGTGATGGCGGAGAGCGCGTTTTCCGCCTCCACCGCCTCCGCGCGCGCCTCGCGATAACCGATCAGTTGGAGCGTGGCCTCAAGCCGGCGAATATCGGCTGAGAGCGTGCGATAGCGCGTCGCCTGCCGGCTCTGACGTTTGAGACTGTCGGCCTGCTGGTCGATCTGGCCGAGCACGTCCTCGACGCGGGAGAGATTTTCCTCCGCCGCCCGCAGGCGCAGCTCCGCCTCGTGGCGGCGTGCATGCAGCCCGGCAATGCCGGCAGCATCCTCCAGAATGCGCCGGCGCGCCTGCGGCTTGGCGGCGATGATCTCGCTGATCTGCCCCTGACGCACCATGGCGGCGGAGCGTGCCCCGGTCGCTGCATCGGCGAAGAGCAGTTGCACATCGCGCGCGCGCACTTCGCGCCCGTTGATGCGATAGGTGGAGCCGGATTCGCGGGTGATCTTGCGCGAGATTTCGAGGATTTCAGCGTCGTTGAAGGCGGCGGGGGCGGTGCGGTCGGCATTGTCGACGCTGACCGTGACTTCCGCCGTATTGCGCGCCGGGCGATGGCCCGAGCCGCCGAAGATGACGTCATCCATGCCCGAGGCGCGCATGCTTTTATAGGAGCTCTCGCCCATAACCCAGCGCAGGGCCTCGACGAGATTGGACTTGCCGCAGCCATTGGGGCCGATCACACCGGTCAACCCGGGCTCGATCAGGAATTCCGTCGGCTCGACGAAACTCTTGAATCCGACGATGCGCAAGCGCGTCAGTTGCATCGGCGCGCCCTCCCCCAGAGAGCGGAATCCCGGGGGCGCGCGCGCCGCGCGCCATCATCACGGCTGAGAGGGTCAGCCGTCGAGTTTGGGTGCGAGGATTTCCTCGAACTGATCAATCGACAACGCTCCGCGATGTATCTCGCCGTCGACGATGAAGGTCGGGGTTGAATTCACACCCTGCTCCCGACCTTCCTCGGTGACAGCCATGATGCCGTCATAGGTCGCCTGATCACGCAAGCAGGATTCGAATTTTTCCTGTGAGAAACCCACCTGACGCATCATTCCTGCGAGTTCGTCGAGCGGGCGGTCGCCAAAAGCCCATTGCCGCTGGGTCTCGAACAGCATGTTCACGATCGGAAAATACTGCTCCTCGTCGCAGCGCGCGAGCATGAACCCGGCCATTGCGAGCGGATCGAGGGGGAATTCGCGCAGGATCATGCGCACCTGACCATTATCGACATAGCGCTCGCGCAGGAGCGGATAGGTATTGGTGCGGAAATTCGCGCAATGCGGACAGGTCAGCGACGCGTATTCGATGATCTCGACCGACGCATCCGGGCTGCCGACCATCATTTCCCGCCATTCTCCGGCATCCGCTTCATGATTGTCGGCAAACGCTGCATGGCCGAATGTGAGGCTCGCGGCCCCGGCACCGGCCAGAAGACCCATTGCGTGACGCCGATTGATCATTGCACTTCCTTTCGCTGAGCGCGCACGGGCAGACCGCGCACAAATCCACCGGAATTCATTCTGACGAGCCTTGTGGCAAGAATGCGCCCCGGCGCGCAAGTCCCGCGCGGCTCACAGTATCGTGTACCGCGCGCACTCACCGCCCGCCATGGCGCCCGCCCTTGCCCGCGATCACCGCCTCGCCGAAGCGCGCCAGCGCCGCGCGCAGGCCGGGATCGTCGATGGCGTCGACTTTGGCGGCGACCATCCGTGCCGTCTCCGGATCCGCCGGCGCCGGCGCGGCCACGCGCTCGGGCGGGCGCGTCACCGGGCCCTGGCGAATCACGACGCGCCCGATACAGGCCCAGCCGTAATGGGCGTTGAGGCGCTCGATCACGAGTGGCACGGATTGCTGGAAATCCAGCGCAAAGGCCCCTTCGACGCGCACCACGAGAGTCGCCGGATCGGGGGGGCGCTCGGGATCACGCGGGCCGCGTCGACGCGGCCATTCGAGCTTCACCGGCTGGGAGAAGGCAGCCAGATGGGAGCCGACGATTTCCGGCCATGCCGCGATCACGTCGCCGGAAGCAAATCCCTGTTTCGCCAGAGCCGGCGCCATGCAGCCGTCGAGCAGTTCCGCAAGCGCTTTCGCTTGCGCAGGGCGGCGCGCGAGGCGAGCTGCGCGACTGTCATGCGAGAGGTGCCGGGTCCGAGCGGGTTCATCTGCGACCATGACTTTGGAAACCTTGCACAGGTTGCGCGCCACGCGACGGAGCCGGGCGGGCGAGCCGTATCTTCAGCGCCGCTTCGTTGCGCACGGTCCGCCAGCCTCGATAGCCATCAACGTCAAGCCGGGCGGCGCCCTTGTCAAGCGCGACGAGCGGATCGGTTCATGCGCTTTTCACGCATCGGCACGCCGATGGTGATCACCCGGCGCATGCACTGCGTCACGAATCGGCATGACCCTGCGTAAGTTCTGTAACGCGATTTTTACGTCTTCATGTGCGTATGATCTCATGACAACGACAATGGCCAGTAGGGTTTCGCAACGACAGTCACAGGATTCGGAGCGGGTCCTGGTGATTGGTGACGACACGCGCGCGACGCTGGCAGTGGTGAGATCGCTCGGGCGCGCCGGCAAGGAAGTGCATATTGCGCCGTTCAACTGGCATTCCCCTACGACACATTCAAGATACGTTGCCCGGGTCCACCAATTGCCGCGCAACACCAGGATGCAGAGCTGGGTGGAAGCTGCTGCGGAGATCCTCGCACGCTGGCACTTCGACCTCGTCATCCCATGCTGCGACCGCGGGATCATCCTGATCGAAAGCGCTCCCGAGACATTCGCCGGTCAGATGATCGCGCGCCCCGAACCGACGGATGCGGCGGCACAACTCTTTGACAAGGCGCAGACGCGGGCTCTCGCCGAAGAACTCGGTATCCGGGTCGCGCCCGGCTGCGCGATGGGTCACGGCGACAGCGCAAAATCGCTCGCCGACAGGCTCGGCCTGCCGCTCTACCTCAAACCCCGGCACTCCTATGAGCCGGGAAGTCTCGGCGAGCGCGGCAGCGTCATGCGCGTCGATACGCCCGAGGCCCTTTCCAGGGCCCTGTCACGCATTGCCGAGCCGTCCGGCTGGCTCGCCGAGGCGGCCATACCGGGTACCGGGGTGGGCTATTCGGTCCTTGCCCATGAGGGCGTCGTGACCCAGGCCTTTCAGCATTGCCGCCTGCGGGAAGCCGCGACCGGCGGCAGTTCCCTGCGGATGAGCGAGGCGCCGGATCCGGAACTGGGTGCCGCCGTCGCGGCGATGGTGGAGCGGCTGCACTTTTCCGGCGTATGCATGTTCGAATTCCGTCGCCGGCCCGACGGGCGCCATGTGCTGCTCGAAGCCAATGCCCGCTTCTGGGGCTCGCTGCCGCTTCCGGTCTCGCTCGGTGTCGATTTCCCGCTGTTCCAGTATGATCAGATCGTGCACGGCATCACCCATCCTCAGGTCGCCTATCCGGCCGGGATATGCGCGCGCAATCTACTGCACGACGCCCGCAATATCGGTCGGGAAGCCATCGGTGGCCACGGAGTTCTCGAAGCGGCACGCGATCTCTCGGCACTGGCGGCCCACCCGATTCTGGCGGCATGGGGACGCGAACGCTCGGATACGCTCGTGCAGGATGATCTGATGCCGGGGGTGCTGGAGATCACCGGCGCGGGGCGGATGGCGATCAACCGCTGGCGCGCGAAGCGCAGCGGTGCCGCAGAGCGGCGCAACGCCGGGCAGACCGGTTCATGACGGCCTTCACCGCCCTGGCCGGCGGATTGCGCGACAGGTTGCGCGATGCCGATCGCATGGATGCCGCAGCCGCATTCGCGATCCGCGTGAGCGGGGCGGGGCTGACTCTGCTCAGCCAGCTGATCGCGGCCCGCTGGCTCGGGCTTGCCGGGTTCGGGGCATTTTCCAACGCCTGGGTCTGGGCAGCGCTCGCGGCGGCGCTGGCGCAGGCGGGCCTCGCATCGACGACGACGCGGTTCGCTTCCGCCTATCGCACGCAAGACGACCGGCAATCCCTGCTGGGCCTGATCCTGTTCTCGCAAGCCGTAGCCTTCGGGCTCGGCCTCGTCGCCATGCTGGCGACCATGCTCATCGCGACGCGCCCCGCCATCGGCCTCGGCCCGGCGCAGATCGACGCGCTTCTCGTCGGCGCGCTGGCCGTGCCGTTGCTGGCGCAGATTGATATCGGCAAGGGGCTGACCCGCGCCGCAGGCTCTGCGGCGCTGGCCTATCTCCCCGGCATGCTGCTGCGGCCTGCGCTGCTTCTGGCCGGCATTGCCGCGCTGATCGGCATCGGGGCCGCAGCCGATGCGGCGACGGCCATGTGGGCGAGCCTCGTCGCCGTGATCGGCGCCTGGATCATCCAGTGGGCGATCGCGACATGGCGGTTGCGCAGCGCCTGGCGTGTCTGGCCCCCGTCCTGGCAGAAGCGTCGCTGGAGCGGCGTATCGGCGGGCGTGCTGGTCTCGGATGCGTATCTGCTCATCGTGGCTTCGGTTGATATCTTTCTTCTGAATATTCTGGCCTCGCCGGAAACCGGTGGCGCCTATTTCGCCGCCGCCAAGCTCGCGGCGCTGACCTCCTACGTCTTCTTCGCCGTCTCGGCGGTGGCACAGGGGCGCCTCGCCGCGCTGGCCGCGCAGGGCGCCAGCGATCGTTTCGAGGAAACCAGCCGGCGCTTTTGCGGGCTGACATTGTGGCCGACCCTCGCTGCGGCGACCGGGCTGGCGCTGGCGGGCCCGTTCCTGCTCGATCTGTTCGGCGCGGGCTTCCGTGAAGCTTCCGGCCCGCTGCTGCTCCTGATCGCGGCCTATATCGTCCAGGCAACGACGGGCCCGATCCGGGTGCTGCTCATCATGACCGATCACCAGAAGCATCTGGCGCTGCTGCTGACGGCTTGCGCCGTACTTTGCATCGGCCTCAACCTCGTTCTGATACCGGCCCTCGGGATCTGGGGCGCGGCATGGGCCTTCTTCGCCACGACGACGGCAGCCAGCCTCTCCATGGCCCTGCTCGCACGCCGCTCACTCGGCTTCTGGTGTGTGCCGCTGGTGACGAGAGCCCGCCGCGACGCCTGAGCGTCTGGGTGCAGGACACTTCCGCCTGCACCCGCATCTTCCCGTGCCGGACGAGGCGCTGGATCAGCCCGTCCGAGCTGACTTCCGGGCAGGAATCATCGCTTGCGCGCCACGATGAACGGCCGGGTGTCCCGGCCTCTGGTTGCGTGTCCCTCGCTGGCAAGGATCTCGAACCCTGCCGCTTGAATCTGCGCGCTCAACGCGTCTGCGCGAAATACTGTGACATGCGGCGCCTTTCCGACGGCTCGCATCGCCGGCAGCAAGGCGCCGCGGATCAGAATGTTCATATCACCGAGGCAGGGTGTCTTGGAGATGAACAAACCCTGCGGTGCGAGAAGGTCGTGCACATGGCGGAGGGTGCCGGGAAGATCCCGGATCAGATGCAGGTAGTTGAAGCCGAGTACGGTTGTGAATGGTGTCGCCGACTCCGAAAGGGATTGCGCGGTTTCCGACCGGAAACTCAACCACGCGATCGGTCCGGCGGCATGCTTTTCTTCAGCAATCGCGATCATCTTCGGGGAAATGTCCGTCGCGAGATAGCTTTGTACCCCCGGAGCGAGGCGAAGCGCCGTCGTTCCGGTTCCGCACCCCAGTTCCAGAACGCGATCATGCGGCGCCAGCAGGGCACGAACCCGCTTGATCGTGCGTTCATAGCCAACCGGATCGCCGATTTTCGCCTTCGCATATTTCCGCGCTGCGCGGTCCCAGAACCGCATATCACTTGCCAATGTCATCGCTGAATCCCTTTCGGCGAAACCTCAAGCATATGCAGAGACAATAAAGACTGCCGGAATCGAAATGCATCATATTCATCAGCGCCGATGAGTTGGCGCGAACGCAGAAGCGCTGACGGCACGATCACGACGTTTCAGCCCGGCCCCGCCGCAGTGTTTCATTCATCCACCAAAGCCCCCACCTCCTCCAGAAACCGCCTTGCATCAGCAACGATCTCTTCGCGGCGCGCTTCGCTCATGCGTGCGAGATTGCGGTAGGGCATGCCCATGCGCGGGTTGCCGGAGAGGCGGTCTTCGTTCTCGATCAGGAAGTTCCAGTAGAGATAGTTGAACGGGCAGGCCTTCTCGCCGGTTTTGGCGCGCACGTCGTAAGCGCAGCCCTTGCAGTAATCCGACATGCGATCGATATAGGCGCCCGACGCGGCGTAGGGTTTGGAGGCCAGCAGCCCGCCATCGGCGAAAAGCACCATGCCGTGGACATTGGGCAGCTCGACCCATTCATAGGCATCGGCATAGACCAGCAGATACCATTCCTGCACCTCGCGTGGCGTGATACCGGCGAGCAGGGCGAAATTGCCGAGCACCATCAATCGTTGAATGTGATGCGCATAGGCGTTGGCCCGCGTCTCCTCGACGCAGGCACGCAGGCAGGCCATCGGCGTATCCGCGCTCCAGTAGAAATCCGGCAGCTTGCGCTTTGCTTCAAGCGCGTTGGTCCCGGCATAATCGGGCATCTTCAGCCAGTAGATGCCGCGCACGTATTCGCGCCAGCCGATCACCTGCCGGATGAATCCTTCCACCGCATTCAGCGGCGCCCGCCCCGCGCGATAGGCCTCCTCGACCGCGACGCAGACCTCCCGCGCAGTGAGCAGGCCGGCATTGAGATAAGGCGCGATCACCGCGTGGAAGAGAAAGGGCTCGTCGCGCTTCATGGCGTCCTGGTAGTCGCCGTAATTGTCCAGCCGCTCATTGACGAAGCGTGTCAGCGCCGTGCGCGCATCCTTGCGGGTCACCGCCCAGGCGAAGCCTTCGAGATCACCGAAATGATTGCCGAAGCGGCGTTCGACGAGGGCGAGCACGTCCTGCGTGATGGCGTCGGGACGAAAGGCGGTGGCTTTCGGAACCTTGATCCTGGCCGGCAGCTTCTTGCGATTCTCGGCATCGAAATTCCAGGCTCCCCCCTCGGGTTCGCCATCCTCCCTCATCAGTAAACCCGTCTTGCGACGCATCTCGCGGTAGAAGAATTCCATGCGATAGCTCTTGCGGCCCTCCGCCCAGTCGGCGAATTCGGCGCGCGAGCAGATAAAACGGTCATCCTCGCGGATCTCGACCGGGACCGCGCATTCCTCGCGCCAATCCTGCATCATCTGCCAGACCCGCCATTCGCCCGGCTCGGTCACGATCAGACGCTCGGGATGGTGGCGGGCGACGGCGCGCATCACTTCACCGGTGAAGGAGCCGGCATTCTCTTGCGCCTCCAGACTGACGTAATCGACCGTGATCCCGTCGCCGCGCAATTCCTGCGCGAAGTGGCGCATCGCTGAGAGAAGGAAGGCGATTTTCTGCTTGTGGTGGGGGACATAGACGGTCTCGTCATGTACCTCGACCATCAGCACGACGTCTTGTTCGCGATCGATATCTCGGAGCGCGGCGATATCGGGGGTGAGCTGGTCGCCCAGGACAAGGCGCAGGCTGCCCCGTTGCCGAGCCTGGCCGCCGCCGCCCTCGTGTGTCTCCCCACCGCCCCGGCTCATCGCATCGGCTCCCGTTCGTAACCAGATATTGTGCTCTTATCCCGGATGATGGCGTCTCAGATATGGCGCGCGGACCATGTTTCCAGCATGCTCGGCGCAGCATTCGAATAAAGGGACTGCCCCATGCGTTTCGCCTTTGCCGGGATTGACATGCTGGCACCGGCCTTCGAGGCCCTGCTGCAATGCGGCTGGACGCCGCACAAGCTGTTCACCCGCCCCTGCGACGGGCTCGTCGATTTCAACGACCGGGTGATCGCCATCGCCCGGCAATGCGCCATTCCGGTGCAGGAAACGCGGATCACGCCGGCGGATATCGCCGCGCTGGCCAATGACGGCGTAACGTGTCTCGTCGTCGCCGGTTACAAATGGCGGGTCACCGGCTGGGAAGGGGTGCTCCCCTACGCCTTCAACATCCACCCCTCGCTCCTGCCCGAGGCGCGCGGCCCCTTTCCGGTGATTCGCGCTCTGCTGGAGGGGCGCCGCGAATGGGGCGTGAGCGCGCACAAGCTCGCCCATGATTTCGATACCGGCGATATTCTCGGACGCGAACGCTTCCCCGTCGAGGACAGCGATACCCTCGACAGCGTCATGATCCGCTGCCAGTTCGCTGCAGGCCGGCTTGCGGCGCGTCTCGCGCAGGATTTGCCGGCACATTGGCACACCGCCGAGCCCCAGGGGCCGGGGAGCTACTGGCAGCGCCCGAGCGATGCGGATCGGCGCCTGCGTTTCGAGGCGGGGACGCGGGCCGTGCTTGCCACGGTGCGCGCCTTCGGGCGGGTCGAGACCATCGCGCGCCTTGACGGCCACGATTATCACGTTGCGACCGCCTGCGGCTGGCAGGAGGCACACACATTGCCGCCGGGCCTCGTTGTGCATGACCATGGCGGCCACCTCACCGTGACGACGCGCGACGGGTTCGTGGTCCTCACACGCTGGAATCCGTTACCGCTGCATCAGCGTGAGTTCCAGGGATCTGCCTGATGCGATCCGACCGCCAAAGGACGAAAACAGGGATTGGACCACTTATGGCTCATGACCGCACTGGCAGACATAACGAGCCGATATTTTATTGACAAAATGTCGATGAATCGTTATTGATCGAAATAGGACAGTGTAGCGCTTTGAATTTGTGTGCGCCCCTCTGCGTCGCAGCCGACCGGAGCAGGCGCTCTATATATTTGTTCTTGTTATATCTTGCCTGCGGTTTTTGTCTGAGGCGGCAC
>NZ_DATGCW010000103.1:0-6237 GCF_035311605.1 Saliniramus sp. | reverse complement strand
GCCCTGACGCCGCCAGGGGATGCGCGCGAGGATCTCGCGATCATCATCGATCTCGCCCGTCATCTCGGGCTGGATTGGGATTACGCCCATCCGCGCGACGTCTTTGCCGAGATGGCGCAGGCGATGCCATCGCTCAGCCATATCAGCTGGGAGCGGCTGGAGCGCGAAGGCGCGGTGACCTATCCCTGCCCGGCCCCCGATCAGCCGGGCAGCGCCATCGTCTTCGGAGACGGCTTTCCGCGCGAAGGCGGGCGCGGCCTGTTCGTGCCGGCGGATGTCAGCGATCCGGCCGAATTGCCGGACGCGGCCTTCCCGCTGGTGCTCACCACCGGGCGCCAGCTCGAGCACTGGCATACCGGCGCCATGACCCGGCGCGCCTCGGTGCTCGATGCGATCGAACCCGGCCCGAGCGCGAGCCTGCATCCCGATACGCTGGCGCGCCTCGGCATCGCGCCCGGCGAGACGATCCGCGTCGAGACGAGGCGCGGCACCATCAGCCTCCCGGCCCGCGCCGATACCGCGCTTCAGTCCCAGATGATCTTCATCCCCTTCGCCTATGTGGAGGCAGCCGCCAACATCCTGACGAACCCGGTGCTCGACCCTTTCGGCAAGATTCCGGAGTTCAAGTTCTGCGCCGCGCGGGTGGCCCGGGAGACAGTTGCGGCGGAGTGAGGCGGTCAGTTACCCTGTGACTGGCTGATCGTGTTCGCCGTGGTGAGTATTTCGCGCATTTCCTGTGGCATTTGGTGTCCGGCATTCTGCTCGGCAGCAAGACGAAATACTCCGCGAAGAACCAGCGAGATGATGACGACCGAGCCGCCGATCGTGGCGAGGACGAGTGCGCTACGGAAATAGGGGCCTTGCAGATAGAAGAAAAATTCGTGAAAGAAGATAACGCAAACCAGAAGGGCAAGCAGAAAGGAGACAAAAACAAGCGAGATTCCGATCATGAAAAACCTGATACGCCGATAAAATTTGATTTCTTCCTTGGATTCATCAATGTATTCACTCAGTTTAAAGAAAAATCTTTCTCATCATTTGACTTTGCGCTTAAATAATAGACTTTTTTACTTATTTTTTCTATCTCTGATTCAACTTCCTTTACGGCATTTCTAAGGCTATGATTTTCCCCGCTGCGTTCCTCGGCGCCTTCGGCCAGAAAATCATTGAGATTTTCATTATTCTTTTTGTCTTCGTCGTTCCCGTTGCTCATCGCGCAGTTTCTCGAAGTGTGACTTGATCAGTTTTTGCGGAATTTCGGCATTGGTGCCCTCTTTCCCCCTGATCTGTGACCATGGTGTGCCGGGCTCATGGGTCATGTCGGACAGGCGGAAGGCGTGCAGCTTGCCGTAATGCTCGGTCACGCCCATCAGCAATTCGCGCTCGTCATCGGCGAGCCGGGAGCTGTATGGCAGGGCGCCGTCGAGCATGGCGCTCTTTTCAGCGATCGGTTCGGCGCCGAACTTGTTGAAATCGCGATAGACAGACCGATAAACCGGCCCGTATTGCCACGCCTCCACCGGATCCCGGACGAGTTGCTTGCCGAGCAGGGCCCAGGACCAGCCATTGGCGATGTAGATCAGCTTCAGGAGCTGCATCACGGTGATCTCGCGACCGTGTTCCTTCGCCATGTCGAGGATGTGGTTGGCGATGGCGCGTGCGTCGTGGCCTCCCATTCTCTCCTCCTGCGGTATGTGGCCGGGCAAATCACGAGACGAAGATATAGAATCAGCGCGAATCGCTTGCAAGCCGGCGAGGTGACATTCGTCATTTGTCAACCTCTGGCCGTTCTCTTTTCGGCTTGAGACAGGTCAAGGTCGGCACCTGCATTTCATCCTATGATCACAGTATTGCGTCGCAGGTGCCGAGGCCCGACAATCGCGACGACGCAAGAGAATCGGGGGCGCTCCGGAGCGGCATCGTTGCGTCAGCGGGCTATCCGCCCAGCCGGGCGTGGGCCGGAACGGGAGACAGGGAGTATACCATGATCACCCTTGAGGATTGCATCGGCCTTTGTGATCTCACGCCCGAAGAAGTCGCGGCGATTGCCGAGCATGAGCATATTCCGGACATGGTCGCGGCGACGCTCGGCGCCTATCTGTTGCACGAAGAGCATGGGGCGCAGCGCATTCGCGACATGATGATCGACGATATCCGTGCCGCGGTGCGCCGCCATGATGTCGCCCATGCCCGCCAGCTCGTCGCGGCCCTGCGCCATTTCATCATCGAGCATCCGGGCCTGACCCTGCGCGGATAGGGCCGGGTTGCCCCTGTCGCGCGATCTCAGGCGCCGGAGAGATTGTGGCGGCGCATCTTTTCCCACAATGTCGTGCGGGAAATGCCCAGCTGCGCGGCGGCCTCCTGGATACCCCCATTCGTCGCCTCCAGCGTGGCCGCGATATGGGCGCGTTCGGCCGCATCGCGAACCTCGGCCAATGTCATGCCGATGCCCGCTTCCGGATTGCGCGCCGCCTCAGCCCCGCGCATCATCGGCTCTCGATCCTGATGATCGGGAAACAGATCAGCGATACCGAGCCGTGATGCTTCCGCGAGCGCGGCGGCCCGGTCGATGCGGTTTTCGAGCTCGCGCACATTGCCCGGCCAGTCATAGGCATTCGCCGCCTCGAGCGCCTCCGGGGAGACGCTCACCGCCTCGCCACGCAGGCGCGGACCGGCCACGGCGAGGAATCGGGCGATCAACGGCGCGATCTCTTCGGGCCGCTCACGCAGGGGCGGCATGCGCACCGTCACGACGTTGATGCGGTACCACAGATCCTCACGAAACTTGCCGGCGGCGATCTCGGCTTCGAGATCGCGATGGGTGGCGCAGACCAGGCGGGCGGCGAATGAGACGGGTCGGCTGCCGCCCACCCGCATGAATTCGCGCTCCTGGACCAGCCGCAGCAGCTTTGCCTGCAGCGCCGGATCGAGCTCGCCGATCTCGTCGAGGAACAGCGTGCCCGCGCCCGCTTTCTCGGCAAAGCCGCGATGGCGCTCGACGGCGCCGGTAAAGGCACCCTTCTCGTGGCCGAATATCGCCGAATCAACCAGTTCCGGCGCAAGCGCGGCGCAATTCACGGCGATGAAGGGCGCTTCGCGTTGTCGGCTCTGTGCATGCAGGAAGCGCGCTGCGATCTCCTTGCCGGTCCCGGTCTCGCCGAGCAGCAGCACCGGCAGGTCGACATCCGCAACCCGCTCCAGCGTGCGCCTGATCGCGGCGGAGGCCGATGAGAGGCCGAAACTGGCGAAGGGGTCCTCGCGCCCGGGGATATCCCCGACGCCGCCGGCGGCGTCTCCGATATGGGCCGCAGGACGCGTGGCGTTGCGCAGGGCCTCGACGACTTCGTCGAGATCGAAAGGCTTGGTCAGATAATCGCGCGCTCCTGCCCGCACCAGCCGCACGGCCTGGTCAATATCGCCATAGGCGGTCATGAACAGGGTCGGCACGGCACCGATGCGGGCGAAGATCTCGTGCATCAGGCTCTCGCCGTCACGGTCGGGCAGGCGCATGTCGCACATCACCGCATCGGGGCGCTGGCGCCCGACGATGCCGAGCGCAGTCGCGGCGTTTGCGGCGAGGCGGGCATCATGGCCTTCCAGCGTCAGGCGCTGCAGCAATGAGCGACCGAGGATCTCGTCATCCTCAACGATCAGGATCATGGCGGGGCGACTCATGCGGCGCCCTCCCGTTCGGGCGCGGGATGATGCGGCGCGTCCGAGGCGCTGCCGTGCGGCCCTGTCGGGATGCGCACGGTCACCCGTGTCCCCTCCCCGGAGAGCGAACGCACCTTGACGCGCCCCCCGAGGTCCTCCAGGAGGCGCATGACCATCCACAGGCCGAGCCCCTTGTGCTCGGCCATGGCGGCCTTGCGGGCGCCGTCGCGCAGGAAGGCGACGATCGCATCGGGCATGCCCTGCCCGGTATCCTCGATCTCGAACAATGTCTCATGCGGGCTCTGCGTGACGGTCAGCCCGACCCGGCCCGATTCGACAGAGACCTTGCAGGCATTGATCAGCAGGTTGAGCAGAATCTGCCGCAAGGCCTCGGCATCGATTGAAATGGGCTGCATCGTGTCGATTCGCCAGTCCAGGGAGAGCTGTCGCCGGCGGGCTTCGGGGCCGACCAGCGTCTGCAGATCGTCCAGATCCTCGCGGGTGAAGCGCATCCGCCCGCTGGCCGGGCGATAGGTTGCGAGCATCGTATCGGCCACGCGTGAAATCGAGCGCAGGCCCCGTTCGATCAGATCGAGCGTCTCGCGGCGCACCGCTTCGTCCGCTCCGAAACGGCGCAGGGTGGAAACGGCATTGAGCAGGCCAGCCAGTGGATTGCGCACCTCGTGGGCGAGACCGGCGGCGAGCTTGGCGAGCAATGCGTTGCGCTCCTTCTCGCCGGTGCTCACGAGTGCGGCGGAACGCGCATCCTCGGCCTCACGCCGCGCCGCGAGGGCTTCCGTCAGAGGCCCGATCTCGGCTGATACCGCGATGGCGCGCTGGCCGGCGGGATCGTATTCATCCGCGAGCTCGCGTGCGATCGCCGGCAGCGGTGCCAGCGCCCTGCGAGTGAAGAGATAGGTCAGCAACGCCGCAATACCCGCCAGAATGAAAGTTGCGATCAGCGCCGCGCGCTCCATCAATGCGCGCGCCTCGTGGATTTCCGCCGTATCGAGGGCTGCCGCAACGAGGAGGCTGCCTTCCTCGACGCTGTAGTGCCGGCCGGCCAGCGCACGGCTACCGTCTCTCGCGATAGTGAATCGGAGGGCACCGGGCGGTTCGGCGCGGAGCAAAGTCACGAGATTGGCGATCTCGCGATCATCGCTGTCGCCGGGGGTCAGGACATGCAAGGTGCCGGCGCTGTCGATCCAGTGCAGGCCGAGCCCTTCATCGGCGAGCGCCTCGCGCACCCGAAGCTTGCCGCCAAGAAGCGCACGCGCCGCTTGCGGGCCGTCCGCAAGCGAGAGCGCCACACCATCCGCGATCGCATCCAGGAAGATCGCGGCCTTGCTCTCCAGCGCCCGGATCTCACGATCCTCCTGCAGGATCAGGGCGATCTGGGTCGTTGCCAGCGCCACCAGGAACATGGCGAGCGATGCGCCGAGCGGCAGCGTGAGAGTGAGCGGCCAGCGCCGCACGACGACTTTCGCCATGGCCACATCCGCGCTCCCTGCGCCTCTCCCGATACGAGCCCGACCTGCCGCCGCATGCACCGGCTGAAGTCATCTATCATGACGCAACGGACGAGCGCAGCCGCAAGGCTCAGCCGACCAGTACGTCTGCGCGAAAGCCCGTCGCGATGCGATCCTGCCAGAAATCACCGCCTTCATGAACCTGTCGCGCCGGCGGTGCGGTCATGATCACGGCGCTGGCCGATGTCGGGACCGCATCTGACAGTGTCAGCTTACGCGCATTATCGTCCGCAAAAGCCTTCATTGCCTCGGTTTGCTCGGCATTCGGTCGACCGGTGAGGAGGATCTCCCCCGCCTCCCAAAGCCCCGAGGCGAGCGCCCAGAGCGCGAGACCTTGCAGCGCATCGGAGCCGTCATGCAGGATCGCGACGGGTCCGTTCTCCTGCGCGCTGCCGACGAACAGGGTCGCACCGGCATGGTGTTCGGCGAGAGCGAAGAGCTTGTCGCCGGGTTCGGCTCCGCCCGCGGGCAGGCCGAGATCCGCCCCGTGATCACACCAGCCCTTGCAGGGCAGCAGCAGCAACTCGCGCGCCTGCGCATCGGAGGCCGGGATCAGCGCGAGCGGATCGCCCTCCTCGTAGGTAAGCGAGAACGGTACACGGCTTTCCGCCGTCACGCCCTGCGTTTCCGCGAGCGTCCCGGCCAGGGCCGAGCGGATCACCTCGCCGGGATCGGACACCTTGGCCCGTGCAATGCAGTCCTCGTCGATGACGGCGATGCCGGAAAGCGGTACTGATCGGGCATGGGCGAGGGTTTCCGCCCGCCGCGCAATGGCCTTGGCGTCGGGGCCGAAGATGGCGAAACGGACTGCGTCATAGCCCGGTTTCGCGAAAGCGCCCGTCTCCGCTGCGATGCGCGCCGCATCCGGCTTTGCCGCACTGTCGGCATTTCCCGTTGTGCCGCCCAGCATCGATTCCATCCGGCGCTCGAAAGCAGCCTCGCCGCGCGCTTCGAGCGGCACCTCGCAACGTGGCAGCACGCCTTCGAGCGCATCTTCGCTGCTTTCCAGCGGCGCACCGGAAATGTAGGAGGCGCGCCCCAGCAGGTGGCCGGC
>NZ_DATGCW010000102.1:0-3105 GCF_035311605.1 Saliniramus sp. | reverse complement strand
GTCGCGATCTGGGTCGGCATACCGGCCTTCATCCTCGTCATGCTCTGGCTGCTTTTTCAAGGCACCGTCATCGACAGCCTGATCATGGCGAGCCTTCCCGAGACATTGACGCGCGACGCTTCGGCCACGCAGCTCGATCTGTATCTCGCCGAGATCAAGAACGTGGCGGGCGGTATCATTTTCGGAGAACCGCAGCCGGCCATCGCCGCCGCAGCCGAGCGCTATCAGCGCTGGCAAAGCATCGCCGGCTGGGCCATGGTGGTGGTTGCCCTGTGCCTGATGATCATCACGCTTTTCGTCGCACAGGCCCGCTTGTCGCTGCGCTTTCGCGCGCGTCAGGGGTTCGAGCGCGGCATCACGATCCTGATGGTCACGTGCTCGGTCATCGCCATCATGACGACGGTGGGGATTATCGCCTCGCTGCTCTTCGAAGCCTGGTTCTTCTTTTCGCTGGTGCCGCCCACGGAATTCCTGTTCGGCATGAACTGGGAGCCGCAGATCGCGATCCGCGCCGACCAGGTCGCCGGCGCGGGTGCATTCGGCGCGGTACCCGTCTTCGTCGGCACGCTGCTGATTGCCACGATCGCCATGTCCGTCGCGACGCCCATCGGCCTGTTCTCGGCGATCTACCTGGCAGAATTCGCGAGCGACCGCCTGCGCCGCACGGTCAAGCCGCTGATGGAAATCCTCGCGGGTATCCCGACCGTCGTCTATGGCTTCTTCGCCATCCTCGTCGTCGCGCCCGCCTTGCGCGATGCCGGCGCGGCGCTCGGTCTTCCGATCTCGCCGAATACGGCCCTCGCGGCCGGCGGGGTGATGGGGATCATGCTGATTCCCTTCATCTCCTCACTTTCCGATGATGCCCTGCGCGCAGTGCCGCGCTCGCTGCGCGAAGGCTCGCTGGCGCTTGGCGCGACCAAGGCAGAGACGATCACCAAGGTGCTGCTGCCGGCCGCCCTGCCCGGCATCATGGGCGGTATCCTCCTCGCGATCAGTCGCGCCATCGGTGAAACCATGATCGTTGTGATGGCTGCCGGACTGATGGCGACGCTCACCTTCAATCCGCTCGATTCAGTGACGACGGTGACCGTGCAGATCGTCACGCTCCTGATCGGCGATACCGCCTTCGACAATCCCAAGACCCTGGCCGCCTTCGCGCTGGGGCTCGTCCTGTTCATCGCGACGCTCGGCCTCAACGTGATCGCCCTGCGCATCGTCCAGAAGTACAGAGAGCAGTATGACTGATACCGCCGTTCCCGCCATGGCCGACTTCGACTGGGGCTCCGGGCAAGCCAAGGCACGCCGGACGAAGCGTTATGCCAAGGAGAAGAGGCTGCGTGCCTATGGCATAGCCGCGATCACGGCGGCCCTGTCCCTGCTGGCATTGCTGCTTGGTTCGCTGATCCTCAACGGTTACATGGCCTTCGTCCAGACCAAGGTCGAGGTGCCGTTCTACGTCGATCCCGAGGTCATCTCGCAGGACAACCTTCAGCGCGGCAACTGGCGCGAGATCACCAGCCGATCCGTGGCGGAGCTGTTTCCGGACTTGCCGGAGGAGGATCTGCGCACCGCTGTGAGTATCCTGACAAACAATACCCCCTTCCTCGTGCGCAACGTGGTCATGGACGACCCGGGTCTGATCGGGGAGACGATCACCCTCGACATACCGGCCTCTGATCCCTTCGATCAGCTGAACAAGGGGCAGGTCGACCGGGATACGCCGGAAGCCCGGCGGCGAGTCAGTGATTTCGAGGTCATGCTGTTCGACCAGCTCATCGCGCAGGGACGTGTTTCCACGCCGTTCAATTTCGCCCTGTTCACCAATGCCGACAGCCGCTTCCCGGAACTCGCCGGGCTCGCCGGCGCCATCACGGGCTCGTTTTTTGCGCTGCTTGTCTGCTTCCTCCTCAGCTTCCCGATCGGCATCGCTGCAGCGGTCTACCTCGAAGAGTTTGCACCGAAGAACCGCTGGACGGACGTGATCGAGGTCAACATCAACAATCTCGCGGCCGTTCCGTCGATCGTCTTCGGCCTGCTCGGCCTCGCAGTCTTTCTCGGCTGGTTCGGCCTGCCGCGCTCGGCGCCGCTGGTCGGCGGGATGGTGCTCTCCCTGATGACCCTGCCGACGATCATCATCGCTACCCGCGCCGCCCTCAAGGCTGTGCCGCCATCAATCCGGGAGGCTGCGCTCGGAGTGGGCGCATCCAAGCACGAAGTGGTGATGCATCACGTGCTGCCGCTGGCGCTTCCGGGCATCCTCACCGGCACCATCATCGGTCTGGCCCAGGCGCTGGGCGAGACCGCACCGCTGCTGCTAATCGGCATGAACGCCTTCATCACCAGCCCGCCGGGTGGCCTCATGGAGCCGGCGACCGCTCTGCCGACGCAGATCTACATCTGGGCGGACAGCCCCGAACGCGGCTTCATCTCTCGGACTTCCGCCGGAATCCTGGTCCTGATGGGCTTTCTGATCACGATGAATGCGATCGCCGTCTATCTGCGCCAGCGCATCGAACGCACCTGGTGAACCCGTTTTTCGAGGACCATGCCATGACCGCCACTGCCACTACCGCCGCAGCCGCCGCCACTGCCGCAGCCACCGCTCCTGCGCCGCAGCCGGCATCCTCCGGGGATGCGCCCATCAAGACGGTGCGATCGCCGATGCCGAACCAGGCCAGGACGAAGATCGAGACCAAGGGTGTCGATGTCTTCTATGGTGAGAAACAGGCGATCTTCGATGTGTCGCTGAACATTCCCGAAAAGGCCGTCACCGCCTTCATCGGACCGTCCGGCTGCGGCAAGTCGACCTTCCTGCGCTGCATCAACCGCATGAACGACACGATCGACATTGCCCGGGTGACCGGGCGCATCGCCATCGACGACCGGGACATCTATGACCCCGATCTGGATGTGGTCGAGTTGCGCGCGCGGGTCGGCATGGTCTTCCAGAAGCCGAATCCGTTTCCGAAATCGATTTTCGAGAACATCGCCTACGGGCCGCGCATTCATGGTCTGGCCCGTAGCAAGACCGATTTCGAGGAGATCGTCGAGAACAGCCTGCGCCGCGCCGGTCTCTTCGAGGAGGTCAAGGACCGGCTTCACGAG
>NZ_DATGCW010000101.1:0-8226 GCF_035311605.1 Saliniramus sp. | reverse complement strand
CACGGTTTCGGCCTCGGCACCGGGATCGGCCTGCTCGCGGCGCAGCTCGCGACCGGGCGCGATCCCGTCGTCGATGCCAGCGGCTACGCCCTGTCGCGCTTCCGGCGCGGCCTGGCAGAGAAGGCGGCGTGAGATGATGATGTGGGAGCAGTCGTCATGAGCCATGTTGTCGTCATCGGCGCCGGCATTACCGGCCTCGCCACCGCCCATGCCCTGGCCCGGGACGGCATCGCGGTGACGCTGGTCGATGCCTATGGCCCTGCGGCGATGGCTTCGGGCTGGACGCTCGCGGGCGTACGCCAGTCCGGACGTGACCCTGCGGAATTGCCGCTCGCCCGCGAGGCCGTGGCGCTCTGGGCCACGCTCGACGAGGAACTCGACGCGCCGACCGGTTATCGCCGCAGTGGCAACTTGAGACTGGCCCGCGATGCGCAGGAGGCGCAGCGCATCGCCGCACTGGTCAAGGAGCAATCCGCCGTCGGGCTGGAGATCAGCCTCGTCGAGGGCGATGATCTGCGCGCGCTCGCGCCAGCCCTGTCACCAGAGATCGTTTGCGCCTCCCATTGCCCGAGCGACGGGCAGGCCGAACCGCTCGCCGTGGCGCGCGCCTATCGCGATGCCGGGGAGCGGCTGGGGGTCCGGTTCCGCTTCGGCACGCCCGTGACCGGGATCGATTGCACGGGCGGGCGGTTTCGCGCGCTGGAGACCGCTGACGGGCCGATCGCCGGCGATGCCTGTCTCGTCGCGGCGGGGATCGGGGCGCCCGGCCTGCTCGCGCCGCTCGGCCTTGATCTGCCGCTGCGCACGCCGCTGGTGACGATGGCGCTCAGCGAGAAGGTCGCACCCTGTCTCGATCAGGTTCTCGGGACGGCCAGCGCCAATGTTGCCGCCCGCCAGCAGGCGGATGGGAGGCTGCGCGTCTCCTCCGGGATCCTGCCGTGGGATGGCGCTCTCACACATGACGATCAGGGCCATCCGCGCGCCAGCCCTGATGCAGCGACCCTGTCGGGCATGCTGATGCGCGTGGCAGAGGTGCTGCCCGCCTTCGCCACCACGCCGGTCGAACGCTTCTGGGGTGGCGTGATCGATCTCACACCCGACGCCCTGCCGGTGCTCGGCCCGGTACCGGGAATCGCGGGGCTGCATGTCGCTTCGGGCTTTTCCGGCCACGGGTTCTGTCTCGGTCCGGTGACCGGACGCATCATGCGCGACCTGCTGCTCGGGCGAGAGCAGGAGCGGGACCTCGCAGCCTTCGCCTTCACGCGTTTCCGGGAGGGGGCACCGGCTACCGCGCCCCTGACGTTACACGGATGACGCGAGCCTTCGACATCGCGGTGATCGGAGGCGGGCTGGTCGGCTCGGCACTGGCGCTCGGTTTCATGCGAGCCGGGGCGAAGGTCGCGCTCTGCGATGGCGCACAGGATGATTTCCACGCCTCCGTGGCAAATTTCGGCCTGGTCTGGGTCCAGGGCAAGGGCCTCGGGGCACCCGATTACGCCGCCCTCTCGCGACGCTCCGCCGATGCGTGGGAGGACTTCGCGGGAGAGCTTTCTCAAAGCGGCGGTATCGATGTGCAGTACCGCCGCAGTGGCGGCGTCAAGCTCGCCCTCGGCGAGGCGGAACTGGACGCCTTCGCCGCCGGGATCGCGCGCATGCACAATCAGCCGGGCGGTGACAACGATACCCGGATCGTCGATCGCAAGACGCTGGATACCTGGTTTACCGGGCTCGGCCCCGAGGTCACGGGCGCGGCTTTCTGCCCGCATGACGGCCATGCCGATCCGCTTTCCACCCTGCGCGCCCTGCGCGCCGTCCTGAAGCCGCATGTGGAGACCTTGGCGCAGCCGATCCGGCGCATCCGCCCGCAGAAGCCCGACGGCTTTCTCGTCGAGGGGGAAACGCAGGCGCTCGCGGCGAAGCAGGTCGTGCTCGCGGCCGGGCTCGGCAATGCGGAGCTGGCGCCGATGCTTGGCCTCGATGCGCCCATTCGCCCACAGCGCGGACAGATTCTCGTCACCCAGCGGCGGCCGCAGATGCTTCCCATGGCCTGCCACACCATCCGCCAGACCGGCGACGGCACCATCATGATCGGCGACAGCAAGGAAGAGGTCGGCTTCGATCGCGGCACGACGCAGGCGGTCGCGACGCAGATTGCGCGCCGCGCCATGCGGATGTTCCCCGCGCTGGCCGATGCCGCACTGGTCCGCTCCTGGGGCGGTTTGCGGGTGATGTCGCCTGACGGGCTGCCGATCTACCAGGAATCGGAGCGCCATCCCGGCGCCTTCCTCGTCACCTGCCATAGCGGCGTGACGCTCGCCGCGGCCCATGCCGGCGAGGTCGCGCAGGCGATCATGGCCGGGCGCCTGAACGAGACGTATCACGCGTTTTCGCCGGATCGTTTCAGGGAGGCGGCATGAGCATTCCCTCCCGTGGCCTGTTCCGACGCGTCGATGACGCCGCAAAGGCTATGACCATTCACGTCGATGGCCGGCCCTTCACGGCATATTCCGGCGACAGTCTCGCCACGGCGCTGATTGCCGGCGGGCTGACGGCATTCGCGCGCAATCCGAAGACCGGCGCGCTCAACAGCCCGGCCTGCCTGATCGGCATCTGTTTCGGCTGCCTGTGCGAGGTCGATGGGCGCCCCGGCGTCCAGGCCTGCCTCACTCCCGTGAGGGAAGGGATGCAGGTGCGCACGCATCTGCCTGATGAGGTCGCCTCCGCTGACAATACCGGGGGCGCGCAAGCATGAGTCCGCGCAACGCTCCCCTTGATCTGATCGTCATCGGCGCCGGGCCCGCCGGTCTCGCGGCTGCGGGCGTCGCCGCCGGAGCCGGTCTCACCGTGATCCTGCTCGACGAGCAACCTGCCGCCGGCGGCCAGGTCTGGCGCAATGCCGGGGCGATCCTCGCTGATCAGGGCCCGCGCCGGATCTTCGCCGCGAGCTATCACCGTGCGGAGAAGGCGCTCGCACGTCTGGCCGCCTCCGGTGCCCGCCATCATGCGAGTGCGACGCTCGTCGATATCGCTCAGGAGGAAGAGGGTTTCGCCATCACATGGCTGCGTCGCGATGCCGGTCATGCGCCGGCGCTGCAGCACAGCATTGCCCGCAACGTCATCGTCGCCTGCGGCGCGCAGGAACGCGCCATGGTGTTCCCTGGCAGCCATCGCCCGGGCGTGATGGGGATCGGCGCCTTGCAGATCGCGATGAAGCAATCCGCGCTCGTGCCAGATTCCGAGGGCGTCGTGCTGGCCGGTCAGGGCCCCTTGCTGCTGCTCGCCCTCGCCCAGATCCGAAGTCTCGGCGGACGCGTCTCGGCCGTCCTCGACATGACCCCGCCCGGCACCCGCCGGCGTGCCGTGCGCCAGCTCCCCGCTGCGCTGCTTTCCGATCCCGCACTTGTGGCGCAGGGCATGCTGCTCTCCCTGCGCCGGCGCCTTTCCGGAATTCCGGTCCATCGTCACGTCACGCAACTGCGCGCTGAATCAGATGCCGCAGACGGCGCGATCACGCGCGTGCGCTTTCGCGCCGGCGACCGTGACATGAGCCTGCCCGCAACCCTGCTCGCCGTGCATGACGGGGTCATCCCCAACACCCAGATCAGCCGGCTGCTGGGGCTGGAGCATCGCTGGAACGCGGCACAGGCCGCCTTCGCTCCGGTCGTTTCGGAGGATGGTGAGACCGCCTTGCCCGGGCTCTGGATCGTCGGCGATGCGGCGGGAATCGGAGGGGCGGAACTCGCCGAGATTACCGGCAGCCTAGCCGGCCATGCAGTGGCGTCGCGCCGGATTCCCGATCATGCCGATACCCACCGCGAGACGGTCGCGCGTTTATGGCGCCTGCGCCAGAAAAAGCGTGCCGTGCGCCCCCTCGTCGATGCGCTCTACCCCACCCTGCCGCCGCCTGGTCCGGAAGCGGACGAGGCCGTGCTCTGCCGATGTGAAGCGGTGACCGTAGGCGCCATACGCCGGGCCGTGGCGCTCGGGGCGAACGGACCCAACCGCGTCAAGACCTTCACCCGTTGCGGCATGGGACCCTGCCAGGGCCGGATCTGCGGCAATCCTCTGACCCGGGTCTTGGCGCAGGAGACCGGCTCCACTCCCGACGCGACCGGTGCCCTGCGCATCCGCGCGCCGCTCAAGCCGGTGCTGCTGCGCGATTACCTCGAACAGCCGGAGGCCGCGCATGAGGGCTGATCTCGTCGTCATCGGCGGCGGGCTGGTCGGGCTCGCCTGCGCCTTCGAGGCGCGCCGGGCCGGGTTGGAGGTGCTCCTGCTTGAACGCGATACATGCGGTCGCCACGCCTCCTCAGCGAGCGCCGGCGGCGTGCGCAGCCTCAACCGCGATCCCGCCGAAATTCCCCTGGCCCGCGCCGCCCTGCCGCTCTGGGCGGGGCTTGCCGAGAGGCTCGGTGCCGATGTCGGCTTCGCTGCCAGCGGCCAGATTCGCGTGGCCGAAGACGAAACCGCCCTTGCCGCCCTCGAGGCCCGCGCCGCGCGCACGCAAGCTGCGGGCTGGACGCATGAGCGGATGATCGGGCCCAACGTCCTGTTCGAGCGGGTGCCCACCCTCGCCCGCCACTGCCTCGGTGCGCTCACGGTCGATGATGACGGTTTCGCCGATCCGCTGAAGGCCGTGCACGCCTATCGCCGGGCCTGCCTGGTCCTCGGGGTGGAGATCCGCGAGGGGGTCACTGTGCACGCCGTCGACCGCGCCGACGGACAGGCTCTCGAAGTCGTCACGGATCACGTGCGCATCCGTGCCGGATCGGTCGCCAATTGTGCCGGAGCTTGGGGAAGCCGGAATTGGGGGACGAAGCATCAGCCTTCGAACAGCCTTCCCGGGGAGCACATCCCGATGCGCGCGAGCGCATTGCAGATGATCGTCACCGCCCCCGTCGCCCCTTTCGTCACGCCGGTGATCGGCAGCCAGGGTCGCAAACTGTCGCTGAAGCAGACCGATGCCGGCGCAGTGGTGATCGGCGGCGCCTTCGAGGGGCGGATCGTGAGCGGTGCGGGCGAAACAGCCATGCGCGGCATCGTACTGCCCGAGCGGATCGCGGCCAATCTGGCCAATGCCGCCAACCTGTTCCCGCATCTGCGCGACGTACCGATCCTGCGTAGCTGGACCGGGATCGAAGGGATGGTCGAAGACGGCCTGCCGGTGATCGGCGCGTGCAGCCAAATCCCCGGTCTCGTCCATGCTTTCGGCTTTTCCGCCCACGGCTTCGCACTCGCCCCGCTCGTCGGCGAGATCGTGCGCGATCTCGTCACCGGACGGCAAAATCCCTTGCCGCTCGCGCGCTTCGCGCCGGAACGCTTCGCTTCGACGAACCGAAAAGAGATCGCCCATGCTCGCGCCTGAGGGACGCACCATCATGATCTCCGGTGCGAGCCGGGGCATCGGACGCGCCATCGCCGAACGGCTGCACGCGCGCGGCTACAATGTCAGTGTGGGCGCGCGCGATCGCGACAGGCTCGCCGGGAGCTTTTCCCACATCGCCGGATCGCGCTTTCTCGCCTGCCGCTACGAAGCCGGCGACCGCGACAGCCATGCGCGCTGGCTGGAGGAGACGCTCACACGCTTCGGGCGCCTCGACGGCCTCGTCAACAATGCGGGCACCAGCAACGGCTTTTCCATCGAGGCCGGTGAGGAAGAGGAACTCGACGCGCTGGTTTCGGCCAATGTGAAGGGGCCTTTGTTTCTCACCCGCTCCTGCCTGCCGCATCTGCGGACCAGCGGGGCGGGGCGCATCGTCAACGTGGCCTCGCTCTCGGGCAAGCGGGTGCGCAACGACAATATCGCCTATGCCATGACGAAATTCGCGCTGATGGCGCTCACCCACGGCACCCGCCGGATCGGCTGGGAAGACGGCGTGCGTGCCACGGCCCTGTGCCCGAGCTTCGTCGCTACCGACCTCACCGCAGGGGTCACCAAGGTTTCGCGCAGCGACATGATCGCACCCGAGGATCTCGCCCATCTGGCCGAGACCGTGATCGCGCTGCCGAATACCGCGAGCATTGCGGAAATGCTCGTGAATTGTCGCCTGGAAGATACACTTTGACGGGTGACAGGCATGCGTCGCAAGCGCATGCTGTTTCGTAACGGAAACAAAGAAGAGTCACAGAGGAGAACCGGAGCATGAGACTATCGACCTTCACCCTGGCCTGCTCGGCGATGCTTTTCGCCGGCAGTGCCTATGCCCAGCAGACGACGCTGACCATCGGTATGGCCAGCGCCGATGCGGGGCGCCTTGATCCGCACGTGGCGACGACCACGCCGGACAAGGGATTGCTGCACTACATGTTCAACGGTCTGGTGCGCATCGCGCCCGGCCAGGCGAGCCCGGAATATATCGAGCCGGATATCGCCGAGAGCTGGACCTCGTCGGAAGACGGCCTGACCTGGACCTTCTCGCTGCGCGATGACGTCGCCTGCCACGGTGACTGGGGCATGCTGAGTGCGGATGACGTCGTGTTCTCGCTCGAGCGCGCGGCCAATCCCGACACCTCGGCCTTCGCCAGCGATTTCCGCGCCGTCGAATCCGTCGAGGCCACGGCCGAGAACGAGGTGACCATCATCCTGTCGGAGCCGGTGCCAAGCCTGCTCGGCCTGCTCGTTCCCTATCATGGCGGCAACATCGTCTGCCAGGCCGCCGTCGAGGCCATGGGCGACCAGTTCGAGCGTGAGCCGGTGGGTACGGGCCCGTGGCAATTCGCGGAATACCAGCCGCAGCAATTCGTACGGCTCGTGGCCAACGAGAACTATTTCCGCGGCGCTCCGCAGATCAAGGAGATCATGCTGCGCTACATTCCCTCCGATTCGAGCCGTGACCTCGCCTTCCAGGCCGGCGAGATCGACATGCTCTACGGGCGTCAGGACCAGACATGGCTGGACCGCATCTCCGAGTTGCCCGATACCACGGTCGTGGCCATGCGTCCCGGGGAGATGTCACAGCTCATGCTCAACATGACCATGCCGCCCCTCGATGACGTGCGCGTACGCCGGGCAGTGGCCCATGCCGTCAACCGCGAGGCGATGGTGGAATTCAAGGGTCCTGACGTGACGCTGCCGGCGGTTTCGCCCGTCCCGGAGGGCTACCTCGGCTACACGGATGATGTGCCGCAATACGAGTACAGCCCCGAACGCGCCCGTGAACTGCTTGCCGAAGCCGGCTTCCCGGACGGTGTGACACTCAACGCGATCCACACCACCTTGCCGGGCATGCTCGCCACCATCGAGGCGGTGCAGGCGCAACTGCGTGAATCGGGCATCACCCTCGACATCGATCTGGTCGAGCACGCCACCTTCCACGCCCAGATCCGTGAGGATCTGAGCCAGGTGACGCACTACTCCGCGGCACGGTTCCCGGTCGCGGATACCTACCTCACGCTGTTCAACCATTCTGATTCCGCACCCGGGAAGCCGACCGCGAGCACCAACTTTTCGCATTGCGACGTTGCGGATCAGGAAATCGTGGCAGCGCGCATCGAGCCGGATCAGGCCCGCCAGCTCGAACTCTGGGCGGAAGCGCAGCGCAAGATCATGGATGCGGTCTGCGTGGTGCCGATCTACCAGAACATGCAGCTCTGGGCGTGGACGGACAGCCTCGATCTCGGTCATGAGGTCGTCGGATCGCTCAATCTGAGCCCGGCCATCACCGAGAAGTCGCGTTTCACGCAGTGAAGGCGGCGTCGCGACCGGGCCATGTGCCCGGTCGCACCCCCCATTTTCCGACAACATCACGCATCCGGACGAACCGCGTCCGACACTTGTGAGGCCGCATGGGAAGCTTCGTCCTCAAACGATTGGGCTTTGCCGTGATCACGTTGTTTTGCGTGCTCACCATCGTCTTTTTCATCGTCCGTATTCTGCCCGGGGATCCGGCGCTCGTGATCCTGGGCGACCAGGCCAGCCAGGCCGCGATCGAATCCCTGCGTACACGCCTCGGGCTCGATCAGCCGCTCTACATCCAGTATGTCGAGTTCATGGCGGGCGTCTTCACTGGCGACTGGGGCCAGTCCATGGTTTCGGGGCGGCCGGTCATCGCGGAAATTCTCAACGTCCTGCCGGCGACGATCGAACTCACGGTCGCAGCGCTGATCCTCGGCGCGGCGGTGGGCATCCCGCTGGGTGTCTGGTCGGCCATTCGCCGCAACAGCGTGCCGGATTACGCGATCCGCCTGGCCTCGCTGCTCGGCCTGTCCTTCCCCGCCTTCGTCTCG
>NZ_DATGCW010000100.1:0-16216 GCF_035311605.1 Saliniramus sp. | reverse complement strand
CTTCATCGCCACGCGCGAGGCCAATGCGGCGGATGCCTACAAGCAGATGATCGTGGAGGGCAGCGCCGATGACATCCTCTACACCAATTATTTCTCCGGCATTCACGGCAACTATCTCAAGCCCTCGATCCGCGCCGCCGGCCATGACCCCGATACGCTGGGCGAGGCCGATCCCTCGAAGATGAATTTCGGCGCGAGCGGCTCGGGCGGCGACAAGAAGGTCTGGCGCGACGTCTGGGGCGCAGGCCAGGGGATCGGCGCGGTGGATTCGGTGGAGAGCGCCGCCGCGCGCGTGGCGCGGTTCGATGCACAATACCGCGCTGCGCTGGCCGCCGAGCGGCGTTTCGCGCTCAGGGCATCGGCATGAAGAGCCAGACGGTCGCCGATGCGCGGATCACGCGCTGGTGGTGGATCCGCCACGCCCCCGTGGTCGGCGATGGCGGGCGCATCTACGGTCAGGCCGATCTCGATTGCGATTGCTCGGACATCCCCGTCTTCGCGGCGCTGGAGCGGATGCTGCCGCGCGAGCCGCTCTGGCTGACCTCGAATCTCGCACGAACCCATCAGACGGCACAGGCCATCATGACGCAACGCGGCGACGAAGAGCGCGCCTGCACGCCGATCAAGGATTTTGCTGAACAGTTTTTAGGCGATTGGCAGGGGCTCGCGCGCGAGGCATTCTTCGCCGGCCGCCGACCGCAGGCGGGGAGCTACTGGTTCGGTCCCGCTGATGAACGCGCGCCGGGCGGTGAGAGTTTCACTGATCTGTGCGGACGCGTGGAACCCGCGATTGCGCGGCTCAATCAGGAGAATGCGGGGCGCGATATCGTGGCTGTTGCCCATGGCGGCACGATTCGTGCCGCATTGCGGCTCGCACTCGGGATCGACGCCCAGACCGCCCTGGCCTTTGCCATACGCAATTGCGCGCTCACGCGGATCGACCATGTCGCGCTCGCGGACGAGGCGGGCTGGCGTGTTGCCTTCGTTAACTTTTATCCTTTGGGATGAGAAGCGCAGCGCCCAATAGCTGTGCTGCCTGCAATTTCTACAAAAATTTCGGCACCATGCCTGAAAGGTAAGCAGGGCTGTCGCAAAAAGCGCTTGCAACACAAAGCCCTGTGGTGATTGCATGGCAGGGATGAGCCTGCCTTATACGCGGCGATTGCCGGCAAGGCTGCGCATCAGAGCTTTTCTGCCTGCACGGGCGTTGTGCACATCGTGCGATGCTGCGACGCCGGTCTGGTTGCAAAAGTTAATGACGAAGGGGCGGAAACAAGCTCCTCGGCATGTCAAAGAATATCCAGAAGGGGACTCCTCAATGTTGAAAAAAATCGTTCCGGTCGTTGCAACACTCGCGGCGACCTTGTCCTATACGACTGCCGCAAGCGCGCAACAGACCCTCGAAACCGTGCAGGAACGCGGCTTCCTGAACTGTCAGGTCGGCCTGCCGACGCCTGGCTTCTACGGGCTTGATGCGGACGGCAACTGGTCAGGCATTGACGTCGATGTCTGCCGCGCCGTCGCCGCGGCAATCTTCGATGATCCGCAAGCCGTCGAATTCCAGTCGGTGACCTCGGCCGTTCGCTTCACATCACTCGCCAACGGCGAGTCGGACATGCTCAGCCGTACCACCACCTGGACCGCGGTGCGTGACACCCAGCTCGGCCTGGATTTCACCACCATCAATTTCTATGACGGCCAGGGCTTCCTGGTCCCCGAGGATTCCGGCATCACCTCCACGCTGGAACTCGACGGCGCCACGGTCTGCGTGCTGACCGGCACCACCACCGAACTCAACCTGGCGGATTACTTCCGTGCCAACAACATGGAGTTCACGCCCGTCACGAACGAGAACGTCAACGTCCTCGTCGAAACCTATCTCGGTGGCGGCTGCGACGCCTACACCAACGACAAATCGGGCCTCGCCGCCCGCCGTTCGGCCTTCCCGATGCCGGACGAGCACATCATCCTGCCCGAGACGGTCTCCAAGGAACCGCTCGGCCCGGTCGTGCGCAATGACGACAGCGCCTGGGGCGACATCGTGCGCTGGACCCTGTTCGGAATGATCGAAGCCGAAGAGCTGGGCGTGTCTTCGGAAAACGTCGAAGAGATGCTCGAATCCGATTCCCCCGCGATCCGGCGTCTGCTCGGCGTCGAGGGCAATATCGGTGAGGGTATGGGTCTTTCGCCGGACTTCATGGTCCGTGTCCTGAGCCATGTCGGCAATTACGGCGAGATCTACGAGGCCAATATCGGCGAAAACACGCCGGTCGGTATTCCGCGCGCCGGAACGCAGAACGATCTGTGGACCCGTGGCGGCCTGATCTACGCGATGCCTTTCCGTTGATCGGCACTTGACCCCGGCCCGGCTCCCCCGCGGAGCCGGGCTTTCCGGCGATAGTTCAGACGTCCCTGCGCGGAGCGCCCGATGGCCATCACCGAATCGACCTCGATGCGAGGCTCGAAGCCCTCGTCGTCAATTCTGAACAACGAGACGTTTCGCTCGATCGTCTTCCAGTTCGTCACAGTCGTCTGCATCTTCGGGCTCGGCTGGTTCTTCGTCACGAACACCATCGAGAACATGTCCCAACGCGGCATGTCGGCGGGGTTCGACTTCCTCGACGTCTCCGCCGGATTTGGCATCAGCTTCACGCTGATTCCCTACACGGAGGGTGACAGCTATTTTCGCGTCTTCCAGGTCGGCATCGCCAACACGCTGCTCGTGGCGGTGATCAGTATCTTCGGCGCCACCGTGATCGGCCTGATCGTCGGGCTGATGCGCATGTCGAAGAACTGGCTCGTGCGCACCATCGCACGCTGGTATATCGAGATCCTGCGCAACACGCCCTTGCTCCTGCAGATCATCGCCTGGTTCTTCGGGGTGTTCAATCTGCTTCCCCGCCCGCGTAACAGCCTCGACTGGGGCGGGCTGTTCGTTCTGAACAATCGCGGCTTCTACATGCCGAGCCCGATACCGGGCGACGGCTTTACCATGACACTGGTCGCTCTCGTGATCGCCATCATCGCGGCAGTGGGCCTGCGACGCTGGGCGCGCAAGCGGCAGGAAGCGACGGGCAAGTATTTCCCGGCCATGAGTGTCGGCCTCGCCGTGATCGTGGCGTTGCCGCTCGCGATCTTCCTGCTCTCGGGAGCGCCGCTGGCCTGGGACGTCCCCGTCCTGCAGGGCTTCAACTATCGCGGCGGCATGAGCGTGCCCCCCGCCCTGTGCGCATTGGTGCTGGCTTTGGCGATCTATACCTCCTGCTTCATCGCGGAGATCGTGCGCTCGGGCGTGCAATCGGTCAGCCACGGGCAGACGGAAGCCGCGCGCGCACTCGGCGTGAAGCCGTCCTGGACCATGCGTCTGATCATTCTCCCGCAGGCCCTGCGGGTGATCATTCCGCCGCTGATCAGCCAGTATCTGAACGTAACCAAGAATTCCTCGCTGGCCATCGCCATCGGCTTCCCCGATCTCGTGAGTGTTTGGATGAACACTTCTTTGAACCAGTCCGGGCGCGCGATCCCGATCGTCGCCATGACCATGGCCTTCTACTGCATCGTGAGCCTGTTCGTGTCGCTGATCATGAACGCCTATAACCGCCGCATTCTCCTGAAGGAGCGCTGAGAGATGAGCGACTCCACCAACACCACCAGGACTCAGCCGCTGATCTTCCAGCCGAAGCCGGAGCGGGCTGCCCCGCCGAGCACTGTCGGTGTCGTCGGCTGGATGCGCCAGAACCTGTTCTCCAGCGTCTCCAACACGCTGATGACGATCCTGGGCGCCTATATCGTCTATGTGTTCCTCGCTTCGGTACTGAACTGGGCCTTGTTCAACGCGGTCTGGGAGGCGGAAAACCGGCGTGAATGTCTCGATCTGGTCGGACGCTCCGGTGCCTGCTGGCCGGGCGTGATTGAATGGTTCGACAACCTGATCTACGGGCTCTACCCCAAGGATCAGATCTGGCGGATCAATCTCGGATTTCTCGCGCTGATCCTGTGGGTCGCGCCGCTCTGGTTCCCGAAGGTCCAGTCCAAGGTCGCGATCGGCATCAGCGCCGTAATGCTCTACCCGTTCCTGGCCTCCTATTTCTTCCTCGGCGGCGACAAGGGCGTGTTCTGGACCGCGCTGGTCTCAGCCGGGCTGACCGGGCTGATCTGGGTCTGGCTCACCGTCTTTACCGAATTGCGCTACGGCACGAGTTTCATCCGGACCATGGGCGCGATCCTCGGCAATTCCGGCAAGTCGGAGGAAGAGCAGCTCAAGTTCGGGCGACTTTCGCTGATCGGCGTCTTCGTCATCGCGGTGGTTCTGGTGTCGCAGTGGGAATTGTCCTTCGTCTCCACACGGCAATGGGGCGGGCTGTTCCTGACTCTGGTGATCTCGGGCATCGGCATCACCTTCTCGCTCCCCTCCGGCATCATGCTGGCGCTGGGGCGGCGTTCGACCATGCCGCTGATCCGGATGATCTGCACCGGTTTCATCGAGTTGTTCCGCTCGGTGCCGCTGATCACCATCCTGTTCATGTTCAACACCATGCTGCCCCTGTTCCTGCCGGTGGGCGTGGAGGTGAACCAGCTGGTGCGCGCCATCGTCGCCGTCTGTCTCTTCGCCGCAGCCTATATGGCGGAAGTTATCCGTGGCGGGCTGCAGGCGATTCCGAAGGGGCAGTATGAAGCCGCTGCCGCAATGGGTCTGGGCTACTGGCAGGCGACGACGCTGATCATCATGCCGCAGGCGTTGAAGATCATGATCCCGACGATCGTCGGCAACTTCATCGGCCTGTTCAAGGACACCACGCTGGTCTCGATCATCGGGTTGTTCGATCTGCTCAACATGGCCCGCTCGGTGGGCGAGGATACGCGCTGGCTGGGTCTGTTCATCGAGCCGTTCTTCTTCATCACGATGATCTACTTCTTCTTCTGCTTCCTGATGTCGCAATACTCGATCAACCTCGAGCGCAAGCTCGAAGCCGGCGCACGACGCTGAGGGGGGATGACGTGAGCACGGATACGATCGAAAAGACGGCGAAACGTTCCGCCCAAAGTGGCCAGCCGGTGATCGAACTGGTCGGCATGAGCAAGTGGTACGGCAATTTCCAGGTGCTGAAGGATATCGATCTGACGGTCTATGAGGGGGAGCGGATCGTCGTCTGCGGCCCCTCCGGATCGGGAAAATCGACCATGATCCGCTGCATCAACCAGCTGGAAGTCCACCAGGAAGGCGACGTCATCATCCATGGCAAGGCCTATGGCAAGGACGAGAAGCAGAACGACCTTATCCGCCGCGATATCGGCATGGTCTTCCAGAGCTTCAACCTGTTCCCGCATCTCTCGGTGCTGGAGAACTGCACCATGGCGCAGATCTGGGTGAAGGAAACCCCCAAGGCCGAGGCGGAGGCCGTGGCGATGCATTTTCTGGAGCGGGTGCGCATTCCCGAACAGGCGCACAAATTCCCGCTCCAGCTCTCGGGCGGACAGCAGCAGCGCGTTGCCATCGCCAGGGCCTTGTGCATGAACCCGAAGATCATGCTGTTCGACGAGCCGACTTCCGCCCTCGATCCGGAAATGATCAACGAGGTGCTGGAAGCCATGATCGAGCTGGCAGAATCGGGCATGACCATGATCGTCGTCACCCACGAGATGAACTTTGCCCGCAAGGTGGCCGACCGGGTGATCTTCATGGATCAGGGTGAGATCGTCGAACAGGCGCCACCCCATGCGTTTTTCGACAATCCACAATATGACCGCACGCAACTGTTCCTGAGCCAGATCCTGCACCATTAATCACGGCACGCTGCTGCCGATCGCGTCCTGCGTTCTCCGCCCGCGCCTCGTTCCACGCCAAGGAGATCCCATGGCTCTTGATCTCGCGCATGTGCGCAGCCAGTTTCCGGCCCTCGCGGATGGTTTCGCCTATTTCGACAATGCCGGCGGCTCGCTGGTGCTCCAGCCCGTGGCCGAGCGCATCAGCGACTATCTGCTCACCACCAGCGTGCAGACTGGCGCCTCCTACAGCCAATCGCAGCGCGCCACGGCGCGGGTGCAGGAGGCGCGCGCGGCGATCGCGCGCTACATGAACGCGCAGCGCCCGGAGGAGATCGTGCTCGGCGCCTCCGCCACCATGATGATGCGCACCCTGGCCCAGGCCATGGCCGGCCAGTTCCAGCCCGGCGACGAGGTGATCCTCACCAATTTCGACCACGAGACCAATATCGGCCCCTGGTTGACGCTGGAATCGCGCGGCGTCGTCTTCAAGTTCTGGGAGATCAACCCGGAGACGGCTACGGTCGATCCCGCTGATCTGGACGCGCTGATGAGCGAGAAGACGAAGCTCGTCTGCGTCACGCATGTCTCCAACATTCTGGGTACGATCAACCCGATCCGCGCCATCGCCGACAAGGTCCATGCGGGCGGCGCAAAGCTCGTGGTCGATGGTGTCGCCTATGCGCCGCACCGGGCCGTCGATGTGCAGGCGCTGGACGCCGATTATTACGTGTTCAGCTTTTACAAGACCTACGGCCCGCATTTCGCCGTGCTCTACGGGCGCTACGAGCTCTTGCGCGCGCTGGATAATCTGTACCATTATTTCTATGACAAGGACAAAGTCCCCGCGAAGCTGGAACCCGGCAATACCAATTACGAGCTCGCCTGGGGCTCTGCCGGCATCGTCGATTATTTCGATGAGCTGGGCGGCGGCACCGGCGATCACGCCGCCATCGCGCGCGCCTTCGAGGATGTCGCCGCGCACGAGGCCGTGATCGGCGAGCGGCTGCTCGACTATCTGCGCGGCAAGAACGGCGTGCGCATCATCGGCGATCGCGGCTCCGACAGGGCGACGCGGGTGCCGACCATCTCCTTCAAGGCGGACGGGATCGACAGCGAAGCGATCGTGCGCAAGGTCGATGCGGCGCAGATCGGCATTCGCTTCGGCGATTTCCACTCCCGTCGGCTGGTGGAATCACTCGGCCTGAGCCCGATGGGCGGCGTCGTGCGCGTCTCGATGGTGCATTACAACACAATTGAGGAAGTCGATCGCGTCATCGCGGCTTTGGACGAGGCGATGGCGTGATCGGCCTCCTGGTTCGCATGTAAGCTGTTTCATTGCGCGAATCATGCTATCCAAGATCGTATCAAGCGATCAGGGATGGCAGGATGCTCGACAAACTGACTTACGATGATTTCAAGGATTATCGCAGCAAGACCTTCACGCTCGAAGGTATCGGCGGACAGGTGGAGATGCGCCTGCTCGATGTGCGACTCTCGCCTTATCCGGGTTTGCCGGGCCAGCGCCAGCCCTTCGCGATCCTCTTCGTCGCCCCAGACAAACCCTCACTTGACGGGCAGATGTACAACATCCGCCACCCTGGTCGCGGCCTCGTCGAAGGCATGTTCATCACACCCGTCGTACCCCCGCCGGAATTCATCCAGAAGACCCGGGAAATGCGCTTTTACGAAGCGATCTTCAACTGAAGCAGCGCAGCCTCAGAGGCGGAAATCCTCACCAAGATAGAGCTTGCGCACATCCGGATTCGCGACGATCTCCTGCGGTGTGCCTTCGGTGAGAACACGGCCGGAATGGATGATATAGGCCCGGTCGATCAGGCCGAGCGTCTCGCGCACATTGTGATCGGTGATCAGCACCCCGATCCCGCGCCGGGTCAGGTGACGCACCAGATTCTGGATATCGCCAACCGCGATCGGGTCGATGCCGGCAAAAGGCTCGTCGAGCAGCATGAAGGCGGGATCGCTCGCGAGCGCGCGTGCGATCTCGCAGCGCCGGCGTTCACCGCCCGACAGCGCGATGGAGGGCGTCTTGCGCAGCCGCTCGATATGGAATTCCGCCAGAAGCGCATCGAGCTTTTCCCGGCGCCGCCAGCGATCGGGCTCGACCACTTCGAGCACAGCGCGGATATTGTCCTCGACATTGAGGCCACGAAAGATCGACGCTTCCTGCGGTAAATATCCGATACCCAGCCGCGCACGCCGATACATCGGCAGCGCCGTCACATCGGCTCCTTCCAGGCTGATGACGCCCTGATCCGCTCCGACAAGCCCGGTGATCATGTAGAAGATCGTCGTCTTACCCGCACCGTTGGGGCCGAGCAGACCGACGGCCTCCCCCCGTCGCACGGTCAGGCCGGCATCCTGCACCACGGTGCGATCACCATAGCGTTTTTGCAGCCCCTTCACGGCCAGCACGCCCGGCCCGCCGAAAGCCCCTTCACCAGGCTGCTCTGCCGCATTGCCGGGAGCGACATACTGTGTCGGATAGTCGAATTGATCGTTCACGGTCTCGGGCTCATCCCCGGTCTGAGATTGCATTCTGCTTTAGTCCAGGCGGCTCTCGCGCGCAATCGCGCGCTCAACGCTCATCAGTCATCTGCCCCGCCTGGGACGAACAGGCCGCGCACCCGCTGCGTTCCGCCGGATTCGACATTGGCGACACCGCGATCGATATCGTAGACGAGTCGCTCGCCACGGGTAACGTTCCGGCCCTGACTGAGAGCGACATTGCCGCTGATGACCATCTGGCCGCTGGCGCGGTCGTACACCGCCTGATCACCGGTCGCCACCTGGTCCTCCGAGAGGATCGTGACCGGCCCGGCGCAGTCGATCCTGCGGATCGCATCGCCGGTATCATCGCCGTTGCCGCTCGTCGGATTGCGCTCGAAATGGATTGTGAGCTCCGAGCAGCGGATCGTGGTGTCGCCCTGCACGGCCACGACATCGCCGGCATAGACGGCGCGGTTCTCGCGGTCGAACACGTCGAGACGATCGGCATCGATCCGGATCGGCGCAGTCGATTCGGAGCCCAGCCCGCCGAAGGCGCGATCAGGATTCTGCGCCTGCGCCGATACCGTCATCAGCGGCGCACCGACGATGCCGAGCCCGAGAACCAGGATCCATGCCAGCGAATTCCAACGCATCGGCGATCGGGCCGGGCGACGGGCATGCGCATATTCACGGGGGCGGGATGAGGGGAACGCTGTCATTGGCTCTGCATCTTTCAGCGGTTGAAATCGGTGCCGGGCGGATCGACCGGCGCAGGTGCGACATTCTGCGCGTCGCTGCCCAACCTCGGTGCGGCGAGAACGCTCTCGACCCCGCCCTCGAAACTGATCAAGTCGCCGCCATCGGAAATGCGCATGCTGCGTGCCTGTATCGTCCCGTCACTGAAGGTCAGCGAGACGGGCGCGTCGGATGCAACCGTTCCGGCAGCAAAATCGATATCGGCGACGCTCAGATCCAGAACATAGCCCGTTGATGAGACGACGCGGACGTCGCGCTCCAGCACGAGATATTCGCTCTGGGTATCGAAGCGCCCGCTGGCCGCCTCGATCCGCGCGGTCTGACCAGCATCGTCGATGGTGATATTGGCACGCAATTCGCGCAAGTCGATCAGATGCGGCTCGCGCACATCCTGCGACGCATCTTCCGCCGTGACCTCATAAGGCCGCGTCCCGTCCTGGAAACCGCGCAGGCGCGGCGCATCCATGACGACGCGGGTGCCCGACACGCTGATCGGGCCGATACTGATGCCGCCATAGCGTGCAAAGGGATTGAACCAGGTCAGGGCGAAGAGGAGCACGACGGCAAGCGCGGCGGTGATCGGTATGGCACGACGCAGGAACCGCACGCGTCGGGAATGACGCATGGCGCGGGCATGCTCGCGCCGGTGTTTCTCATGCCACTGGGCGCGCTGCATGCGATCATGACGACCTCGCGCATCAAGCGCCCGATCTTGCGTCGGCATTTGCGTCGCACTCACTTCAATCCAATCCCGTCAAAGAAGCTCTCGCAGAAGGTAGCTTGCCGCACCATCACATGTCGATCGTCCGCGCGGACGCTATCTCGATACGGTACATCAATGGCGCATTCATGTCCCGCAACAGAGAATCTATTCATGTGACGCGCGCAGGATTGCCCACATATTGTCGTCTGTCGGCAGCGACCAGAGCAGCGGCAATTCCACGTCGAACCCATGCCGCGCGGCCATCTGCGTGAGTGACTTCTTGGTGAAGTAGTTCACGTGATCGGGAATACGGAAACCGCACCAGTTCGCACCCATCACCATCCGGTTGAGACTGCCGTAATTGGGGACCTTGACAATCGCGACGCCCCCGGGGCGCAGGACGCGGGCCAGTTCGCCCAGCACCTCATCGGGATAGGCCTCGTGTTCGAGATAGGAACGCAGGACCGCCGCGTCGAAAAAATTGTCGGCAAATGTCGCGAGGCCGGCCCGGCTTTCCGCATGCACACAATGCCCGCCATGGGGCGCAAAGCTGTTGGCCGCTTCCTGCGCGAGTGCGCGCGACAATTCGATACCGAAAGGCACGAAATCTCCCACGAAAGGCAATGCGTGCGAGCCGGTGCCGCAACCGATATCGAGCACATTTCCACCATCAACCCGGGCGCGAACGAGATTCTCGGGGCGCGCGCGCGGAATCAGGCGGTGGCGCCAGCGCGTCGCATCCTCGAGCCATTGCAGCACCGGAACACGCTTTCGCCGCTCCGTCTTCTCGCGCTCGAATTGCTTTTCCCAAGCGAGATCATCGACAAAGGCCTCCGCCGGAGCAAATTGCGGCATGTAGACGAAGCCGCAGACCCGGCACCCGGCGACCGACCAGCCATCACGGGACAGCACCTGGCGATCTTCGTCGGGATCATGCATTGCGCCGCATGACGGGCACGGGCGCTCGTGCTTCTCAACCATGTTCAGACCCCGCATAACCGGAAGTGCAATCTCACCGCCAAACGTATTTTGCGACCCGCTCAACTATGGGCGAAGATGTCGGTCTCCGGCCAGCCGGCCAGATCGAGTCTCGCGCGCGTCGGCAGGAAGTCGAAACAGGCCTGCGCCAGATCGGTACGCTCTTCGCGCGCCAGCATCGTATCCAGGCGCTCCTTGAGCCTGTGCAGGTGCAACACGTCGGAGGCGGCGTAATCGAGCTGTGCCTTGCTGAGCGTATCTGCCGCCCAATCCGAGGATTGCTGTTGCTTGGAGATTTCCACCTGCAGCAATTCGCGCAACAGATCCTTGAGACCGTGACGGTCCGTATAGGTGCGCACCAGCTTCGAGGCGATCTTGGTGCAATAGACCGGCCCCGTCATCGCCCCGAGCGCATGATAGAGAACCGCAAGATCGAAGCGGGCGAAGTGGAAGATCTTGAGCGTATCGCTGTTCGCAAGCACACCTGCGAGGACCGGGGCGCCGCCATGCGGGGTATTCAGCTGCTCGCGCGTGATCTGCACCACGTCGGCCTCACCGTCACCCCTTGAGATCTGCACGACGCAAAGTCGGTCGCGCAACGGGTTGAGCCCCAGCGTCTCGGTATCGACGGCAATGGCGGGGCCGGGATCGTAATCGGCGGGGAGATCCCCGAGATGGTGACGCACGCTCATGTGCTGCCTTCCTCGCTTGACCGGTTGAACGCGCTGGTGATTTCACTTTGCCCGGCATCTGTCAAATCGCCTGTCGCCGTGTCAGTGTCTTGACACCCGCCGATCCCGCCCCCATCCCGATCCGATGACCCCGCCCGATCATATCACAGCGCAGGATGACGGCCTCACGGCCCGGCTGACACGGATCACCGATCCGTTCGATCCGCGCATCGCGGATTATCGCGATGTGCGCGATCGCGATCTCAAGGGTCGCGCCGGGCTGTTCATGGCTGAGGGCGCCGTGGTCATGCGCGACATGGCACGCAGTGCGCGCTTTGCCTTCGAATCCGTGCTGATCGCGCAAAACCGCGTGCCCGCCATGGCGGCGTGGATCGCCGCCCTGCCCGACGCCGTGCCGGTCTACGTGGCGGAGGGCACCGTCATGGATGCGATTGCCGGCTTCGCCATCCATCGCGGCATCCTGGCGCTGGCGCGGCGCGGCGAACCGCTTGAACCGGGGATTCTGCTGGAGGAAGCGCCAGCGGATGCGCTGGTGGTGGCCTGTTTCGGCATCACCAATCACGACAATCTCGGCGGCATTTTCCGCAATGCCGCCGCTTTCGGCGCCGCCGCCATCTTGCTCGACCCGCAATGCTGCGACCCGCTCTACCGCAAGGCCTTGCGTGTCTCCGTGGGCGCAGCGGCGCGGGTGCCCTTCGCAAGGCTTGGCCCCGGACCGGGCGATGCTGGCAATGCCTGCACGCTGTTGTGCAACCATGGCTTCGAACCGCTCGCCCTGTCGCCGCGCGGCACGCTGACGCTGGCGGAGGCCGCCTCGCACTACCAGGGGCGCCGCGCCCTTCTGCTCGGCAGCGAAGGGCCCGGCCTCGCCCCGGACCTGATCGCGGCTGCCACCAGTGTGCGCATCGACATGGCGGGTGATTTCGACAGCCTCAACGTCGCGACCACCTCCGGCATCGCGCTCTATGCCCTGACCCGTCAGCCGGGCGACTGAAGCAGGGCGCCCGCTGCGCGCGGGTTATTCCAGCGTCAGCTTCGAAGGCAGGCGCGGCCCAGAAGGCGCGTTAGGGCGCACTTCCGTGCCATAAGCCTTGACCCCGCCGCTGCCCATGTCAAGCTCTCGCTTGATCACGGCCTGGAAGCGCTGGTTGGGCCCGAACCCGCCAAGCGGCCCGTCCTCCAGCTTCGCCAGCGCATGGCCGCATTCGTGGATCAGGAGATCCATCAGATCGCCCTGCTCGAGGTTGATGTAGATCTTCTCGTCGCGCGCGCCGATCGTCGAGCGGCTGTTTCCGCCGCCATGGCCGATGGTAATCCAGAGCGTGTCGTAATCGGCCAGCGCCTTGTTGAGAACACCGCGAAAGGTCGGGCTCAGCCGCACCAGACGATGCAGATAGGACATGCATTCTCGCGCCCGCTCACCGGAAATGATGATCTGATCATCGAATCCGCGCGCTACCCGCGCCTCTGCGGCTTCGGTATCGTGATGGGTGAGATATTCACGGCGCAGGGCTGCCTGAAACTCGCGGGATTTATCCTCGAGGTCGCTTTCCCGGCGCGAGGGCGTTACCGGAGCGATCTCCGGCGAACCCTGCATGCGTCTGGGCCCCTTGACCATGATCACGCCTCACCAGATCATTGCGACGCTGCAGTCCGGATCACGCATCGTCGCGGAGCGCCATCACGACAGTACAATCTAAAATTATAAACATTTCCTTGCCCCGAGCAAGGATCATGCCGCAGGAGGTATCATCCTGTCGGCAGATCGACCATCGAGAGGTTCGGGCTGGGTCAAGAGGCGCGGATCCATGTCACAATTCTGAACAACGCAACCCTGAATTCCATCGGGATTGGCGCATTATCGCTTGCGCGTGACGCCGTGGCGCGTCAAGAATCGCTGCAGATCGCGCGCTCCGTGGCGCGCGGACCGATCATATGCGGGCTCCGAAAACCATGACATGCCGCTACGTCCTCACCCTCTCCTGCCCCGACCGGATCGGCATCGTCGCCGCTGTCGCCGGCTTTCTGGCCGGTCGGGAGGGCAATATCCTGGAAAGCGCGCAATACAATGATCCGGAAACCGGGCGTTTCTTCATGCGGGTGCGCTTCGAGATTGCACAGGATCACGCGGCGCTGCGCGCCGGTTTCGCGGAAAGCGTCGCCGAGGCGTTCGGCATGGAATGGACGATGAACGGCGCCGATGACCGCCCGCGCGTGCTGCTGATGGTCTCGAAATTCGGCCATTGCCTCAACGACCTGCTCTATCGCTACGGCTCCGGACTGTTGCCGGCTGAGGTGGCAGCGGTGGTCTCGAACCATCGCGATTTCTACCGGCTCGCCGCCAGCTATGACGTGCCGTTTCATCATCTGCCGGTGCGGGCACAGAACAAATCCGAGCAGGAGACGAAGCTGCGCGAATTGATCGCGGAACAGGCGATCGATCTCGTCGTGCTCGCGCGCTACATGCAGGTACTGTCGCCGGAATTCTGTGCCGCGATGCCCGGGCGGATCATCAACATCCACCACTCCTTCCTGCCCAGCTTCAAGGGCGCCGCCCCTTATAGCCAGGCCCACAAGCGCGGCGTCAAGCTGATCGGCGCCACGGCGCATTACGTCACAGCCGATCTCGACGAGGGCCCGATCATCGAGCAGGACGTCACCCGCGTCGACCACACCATGAGTGCCGACGAACTGATGGCGGCTGGGCGCGACGTCGAGTGCTCCGTTCTCGCCCGCGCCGTGCGCTATCATCTTGAGCGCCGTGTCCTTCCGAACGGCTCACGCACCGTCGTTTTCCGCTGAGGTTTCCAGAAGACCGCGCAGATTGGGCAGGAACCGGTCGAGAAACCGCGTCGTCGCCGGCATGAAGCGGCTGCCGTGGTGGTAGATCGGATCGAGCGACGTGACGATCATGCGCCCTTGTGTGGAGACGCGATCGTCATAGGCGATCGCACGCCCATGCTCATCGACGATGAGCACCTGCGCGCCCTGAGGCGGCACGAACCAGCCGTGCAGATGCCATGTAACGTCGCGATCCGCCATGCCCGCGAGCAGCGGGTGGTCCGGCGCGGCGATACGCACACCAAGATCCGCCTCCGGCGTAAGCCACCACCAGAAATTCGTCTCGACCGGCGTGAAGGCGATGTTCGGGAGCCAGAGATCGCTGCGGCTCTCGCCCATGGCGATTACCGTGCCGCCGGCCTCGAGATGCCGGGCGATCCGCTCGCGCTGCGCAATCATGCGCGATGGCGGCGTACGGCAGGAGACCAGAAGGATATCGTCGGGCTTCAGTACCCGGTCGATCGCCTCCGGCGCGACCACGTCATCGAAGATCGCGCGATAACGCGGCCCTTCGAGCGCTTCGATCTGATAATAGGTCCCGGCATTGGTCGCGACCAGGCGCGACTCTGCGCCGCCCTCGACCGAGACATCGATGCGGGAAGCATCACGCCGCAACCAGCCAACATCGGAACTGACGGCGCCCGTCCGGCCTTCCCCGCCGCTGATGCAGGGCCCGCCTGCCGCCCAGGCGATGATGTTCGCCCAGACGCGTTCGCCGATCCCGTGCATCGTTGCGATCTGTGCGAGATCATTGCCCGCATGGCTGAAGAAGGCGCCGCCGTGCGGCCTGTGCCAGACCCAGTCGACCGCGACGTCGCGCGGGCCCAGTGTATTGATCACGACGGCTCCCGGCGGCGGCGGATTGCAGCCCCGGCCATAGAAACCCGCCACGCCCCTGTTGGTCTCGAGCGACGCGACATCGATACCGGCGAAAACCGGATGCGGTTGGCAGGCAATGAGCGCGAAATCGCTGCGCTTCGGCGTCGTCATGGGCTGATACTGCATCAACCCGTCGAGGAGCGGGCGCATCACATGCCCGTTGAAGAACCAGCGCCCGCCGGCATCGAGAAACCGCTCCAGCGCTGGTCGCAACGCCATCGCGGCATCCTGATCGAAGAGCATGCCCGTGACGAGACCGCGATGGCGCATCAGCACCGCCTCCGACAGATCGGCCTGGGTGAGAGGCGTGACCGCGCCGCGCGCTACCGCAGCTTTCAGCCCTTCCGGGACATCCACATCCCCCGGATGCAGCCAGATGACACTCATGCGACGTCCTTTCCCGTGAATGCCGGCAGCATGGCGCGCCGTGTCTCCCGATCCGTCATCCGCACCCAATGCATGGGCACGCCATAGAGCTGCGACATGAGATCCGGGGTGATCATCTGCGCGACCGGCCCCTGCACGACCTCACCGTCCGACATCATCAGGGCAACATCGTCGGCGACGGCAAGCGCGTGGTTGGGATCATGGGTGGTGAAGAGGATGGCACGCTCCCGCGCCTGTCCCAAGCCGGCGATCAGACCGAGCGTGCGCGCCTGGTTGCCGAGATCGAGCGCCGAGGTCGGCTCGTCGAGTACGAGCGCCGGCGATCCCGTCGCCAGCGCACGGGCGATCAGGACCATCTGACGCTGGCCGCCCGACATCCGGTCATAGCTCTGATCGGCCAGATGACAGGCTCCGACCTGAACCAGCGCGGCGCGCGCGGTATCCGCATCCGCGCCATCGGGCTGGCCAAACAGACCGCGACGGGCTGCGCGCCCCATCGTAACCACCGCGAGTCCGGACAATCTGATCTGCGAGGCGCCGTGCTGGGGCACATAGCCGACGATACCGGGCGCATGTCGGCTTCCCCGGTCGAGCTTCTGAAATCCGAGGATCGCACGCAGAAGGGTTGTCTTGCCGCGCCCGTTCGGCCCGAGAATGGCCATGGTCCGGCCGCTTGCGACATTGAGCGTCAGGCGCGCGAAGAGAC
>NZ_DATGCW010000099.1:0-3458 GCF_035311605.1 Saliniramus sp. | reverse complement strand
GTGTCGGCGGTTCGATTCCGTCCCTGGGCACCATTTGATTTTCTTGTATTTACAAAGACCTACGTGCCATCGTTCAGATGCCGCGTCAATCACATGCTCGCTTCGTGAGCTCTTGTGCGCGGCAGGACGAAGCGCCGGAGGGGTGCGATCGCCATTCACGGATCGCGTCACGCGGGGGTCTTGCGCGCGACATGGAAGCCATAGCCGAAATAGCGCGCATAATGGTCATAGAGGGCAATCTCCTCGCGTTGCGCACGGGTCACGTCATGCGCTCCCGCATCGGCTGCATGCCGGTCGACGAAGGCCTCGAAGCCCTTGTTCGAGAGGCCGGAAACAATTCTCCCGCCAGCAGACTTCCGGGAGCGCGCGATAGCTGATCGGCGTGTAGCCGTGCTTTTCAAGGAATGCGATCGTGGCGCCGGCGCTACCGACCTCGGGATATTCCCTGTTCCAGTACGCTTCGATTTCAGCGGGCCTGTCCGCCGTGAACCAGGTCAGCTCGGAGACGGCGAGCACCCCTCCCGGCTTCAGGAAAGGGCGCCAGGCCCGGACCCCGTTCTCGAAGCCCATATTGTAGATCGCGCCCTCGGACCAGATCGCATCGAGCGAATCCGCCGCCAACGGCAGATCGTCCATCGACGCAGCCAGCGTCGTGATACGCTTTGACAGACCGGCCCGTGCGGCCCGGCCCTCCAGCACGGCGAGGAAATCGGGAAGGGCATCCACGGCGATCACATCGGCATCAAGATCATGCGCGAAGATCACCGCCGAAGCGCCTGTTCCGCAACCGATATCCGCAATCCGCAGCCCGGTCTGTGCCACCAGCCCGGCGAGACGTATGGCGAGACGGGTTTCGTCGTCGCCGCCCGGTCCCTGCCTTGCATTGCCCGCGTGCAGATCCGTCAGAAGCGCCAGCTCGTCCATTTCAATTCTCCATAGGTCCGCCCCGTCCATGCCGGCCCGGAACATAAAACGGTGAGCCGAGGCACACGGCATTGAAAGAATCAGCGGTAGCCGCCCTCCCGCTCCCGATCAGCCCCATATCGGATTTGGCATTCACGCGCGGATGCTTTATGCAACGCGCGCTGGTCGGGTAACCAGCCCACACGAGAGCATCCGGGGCCTTTGCAGCATGAACTGGATTTCAGACGTCGTCCGTCCGCGCATCAAGACGCTGTTCAAGCGCGAGACGCCGGAGAATCTCTGGGTAAAATGCCCGGATACCGGGCAGATGGTCTTCCACAAGGAAGTCGAGGCGAATCTGTGGGTCATACCCGGCTCGAACCATCACCTGCGTCTCAACGCGGTCGACCGGCTGAAGATCACCTTCGATGATCACTTCGAGGACATCCCCCTGCGCGGTGTCGCCGCTGATCCGTTGAAATTCCGCGACGAGAAGCGCTATGCCGACCGTCTGCGCGACGCACGCGCCAAGACGGGGATGCAGGATGCGGTCAAGGTCGCCGTCGGCAATGTCGACGCGACGCTGATGACGGTTGCGGTCCAGGATTTCGCTTTCATGGGCGGCTCGCTCGGCATGGCCGCCGGTGAGGCGATCGTCACCGCCGCCGATACGGCCCGCGAACGCGGCACGCCCTTCGTGCTCTTCGTCGCCTCCGGCGGCGCACGCATGCAGGAGGGTATCCTCTCGCTGATGCAGATGCCGCGCACCACGGTGGCGCTGCGGCGCCTGCGCGAGGCGCGCCTGCCCTATATCGTCGTGCTCACCAATCCCACCACCGGCGGCGTCACCGCCTCCTACGCGATGCTCGGCGATGTGCATATTGCTGAGCCCGGCGCCCTGATCGGCTTTGCCGGCCCCCGTGTGATCGAGCAGACCATCCGCGAGAAGCTGCCGGAAGGCTTCCAGCGCGCCGAGTATCTCAAGGATCACGGCATGGTCGACATGGTGGTGCCGCGCACGGAGCTGAAGGCGACGATCGCCAATCTCGCGCGCCTCTTCATGAAGCAGCCGGCACTGGATGCCGTGACCGCTCCGACCGAACCGGCACCGGTCGAAAAGAAGCCGGCTGCGAAGCCGGATCGCGCTACCGACCCGGCCGCCGATCCCGACAAGACCGCGCCGCCGCGCGAAAGCGCGAAATCCCCTCCCGCCGACCCGCCCGCCCCTGCGGCGGGGACCGGCGAGAAGCAGCGATGACGCCTGCACCCGCCCGCCGCGCCTGAGACGCAACGCGTGGCGCGGACACTGCTAAAACCAACGCCATTCCCCCGAGTGGAGCGAGCCACGATGGAATCCTCAGACGCGCTGATCGCGCGCTTCCTCGCCCTGCATCCCAAATCCATCGATCTGTCGCTGGGCCGCGTCGAGCGGCTGCTCGCGGCGCTCGGCCATCCCGAACATCGTCTGCCGCCGGTGATCCATGTTGCCGGCACCAATGGCAAGGGCTCGACCATCGCCTTCATGCGCGCCATGCTGGAAGCGGCCGGCCTCGTGGTGCATGTCTATACCTCGCCGCATCTGGTGCGCTTCCACGAGCGTATCCGGCTCGGCCGGCCCGGCGGCGGGCGCTTCGTCGACGAGGAGCGTCTGGTGGGGGCGCTGCGCATCTGCGACCAGGTGAATGCCGGCGCGCCGATCACCGTTTTCGAGATCACAACGGTCGCGGCGATCCACCTCTTCGCCGAGACCCCGGCTGATGTGCTGCTGCTCGAGGTCGGCCTTGGCGGGCGCTTCGACGCAACCAATGTCGTCGCCGATCCCGCCTGCGCCGTGATCACACCGATCGGGCTGGACCATGCCGAATATCTGGGCGACACTGTGGAGAAGATCGCCTTTGAGAAGGCGGGAATCATCAAGCCGGGGCGTCCGACGGTCATTGCCCGCCAGGATTACGCGGCGGCGGAGGATGTCCTGCGTGACGTTGCCGAACAGCGCGGCGCATCGCCGATCCTGATCGGCGGCCAGGATTTCTCCACCCATGAGGAAAACGGGCGCGTGATCTACCAGGATGAAGACCTCCTGCTCGATCTGCCGCTGCCGCGCCTCGTCGGCGCGCATCAGATCAGCAATGCCGGCACCGCCATCGCTGCCCTGCGCGCGGCCGGATTTCATCGCCTTTCGCCGAATGGTTTCGAGACCGGAATCCGCACCGCGGAATGGCCGGGCCGGCTGCAGCGGCTCACCCGGGGCGTCCTGCCCGGTCTCGCCCCGGAAGGCGCTGAACTCTGGCTCGATGGCGGGCACAATCCCGATGGCGGACGCGCGCTTTCCGCCGCGATGGCGGATCTCTCCGAGCGCTCCGAAGCACCGCTGGTGCTGATCGCCGGGATGCTCGGCACCAAGGACGGCGAGGGCTTCCTGCGCAATTTCGCCGGGCTCGCGCGCGAGTTGATCGCCGTGCCCGTACCGGGGCAGGTTGCGGGCCGTCCGGCCATGGAAGTCGCCTCGATCGCCGCCCGCGCCGGGCTGGTCGCCTCCACCGCGGCGGGTGTCG
>NZ_DATGCW010000098.1:0-17206 GCF_035311605.1 Saliniramus sp. | reverse complement strand
CGCCGGCAAATTTCTCCGCTTTCTGCAATGTCCCGAAGCCGGCGATCTTTCCGGCGAGATAGGCGCCGAGGCTTTCTGTATCGAGGCTGGTGATGGCTGTGGTCACTGTGTCGCTCGCATGCAATGGCTGTCGACATACAGTCTAACGCAGCTGCGCCCGCCATTCGCGCGGAATCACCGCGAAGCGGATGGGCAAAATTGAAAAACGCCATCGCCGGCGCGGAAGGCTCAGTACAACCCACTCGCGCCGATGGAACTGCCGGGGTCATCCTCGGCGACACCCCAATCTTCACCCGACCCGACATCGTTCCAGGGGTTCCATTCGCTCGAAGCGGGAGGCGGCGGTGCATCGAAGCGGGGTTCCACCGGGCCGCCATCGAACTGACTGACACTGTCGAAACCCCAATCCGCGTCCAGCCCGGTTCCGGCCAGATTCGACGGCGGCGCGGTACCTGGCTTGAAAGCTTCGCGGATCGTGCCCGGCGCGCCGGGGGCGCTGCGGGTGCCGTCGCCGGCATTGACGTGCACCAGCTTGATGCCGGGCGGGACGCGGAACGGCGTGGCGGGCTCGTCTTCGAGTGCCATGGCCATGAAGTCGCGGAAGATCGGCGCGGCATAGGTGCCAGCCGCCACCCGGCGCCCCAGCGAACGTGGCTGATCGAAGCCGATATAGACGCCCACTGCAAGATCCGGCGAGAAACCGACAAACCAGACGTCGCGCGCGTCGTTCGTGGTGCCGGTCTTGCCGGCAAGCGGCTTGCCGACGGCCTGCACCGTACGGGCCGTGCCGCGCTCGACAACGCCTTCGAGAATCGAGGTCATCTGATAGGCGGAATGCGAATCGATCACCTGTTCGCGCTCGTCGATCAGAACGGGCTCGTTCTGCCCCGACCAGCCATCGGCGACACAGCCGTGACATTCGCGGCGGTCATGGCGGAAGATGGTCTCGCCGGTGCGGTCCTGAATGCGGTCGACGAGGGTGGGGCGAATGCGCTTGCCGCCATTGACCAGCATCGCATAGGCTGCCGTCATCCGCATCACGGTGGTCTCGCCCGCACCCAGCGACATCGAGAGCAGCGGCGCCATGTCGTCATAGATGCCGAAGCGGCGTGAATATTCGGCGATCATCGGCATGCCGACATTCTGTGCCAGGCGCACCGTCATCAGGTTCTTGGAAAACTCGATCCCGTAGCGCAATGTGCGCGGCCCGGCAAAACTGTTGTCGTAATTGGTCGGCGACCAGGGCTCCGAACCGGGATTGTTGATGGTGATCGGCCCGTCCAGCACGATGGTCGAGGGCGTGTAGCCGTTGTCGAGCGCCGCCGCATAGACGAAGGGTTTGTAGGCCGATCCGGGCTGGCGACGCGCCTGGGTGGCGCGGTTGAACTGGCTCTGGTCGAAGGAGAAGCCGCCGACGATCGCATGCACGCGCCCGCTATGGGGATCCATCGCCACGAGCCCGCCGGAGACCTCTGGAACCTGACGCAGACGGAATTCGCGATCCCCCGACAGCGGTTCGACATAGATCACGTCGCCCGGATCAAGCGCCTCGGCAACCGAGCGGTTGGTCCATTCCGCCCCGGCCGCGCGAATCACCCCGGTCTCGCGCTCCTCGGCGACCTGGCCGCCGGACAAGCGTCCCGGCTGGAGGCCGATACGCGCTTCCCCATCAGCAATGTCCAGCACGACGGCAAGCCGCCAGGGATCGACATCGCCGAGCGCGCTGATCTCGGCCAGCAGGGCACCCCATTCGCCCGCGTTCAGATCGATCTGCTCCTGCGCGCCGCGCCAGCCGCCCCGGCTTTCGTCATAGCGCACCAGCCCGTCGACGAGCGCCTTGCGGGCCATGGCCTGCATGCGCGGATCAAGTGTAGATCGCACCGACAGCCCGCCCTCGTAGAGTTTCTCGGGGCCGTAGAAATTCGTGATCTCGCGGCGTACTTCCTCCACGAAATAGCCGGCGGCGAGAGTGTTGGGAGACACGTTGCGCGGATTGACGACCAGCGGCTCCGCCTTTGCGGCCTCGGCCTCTTCGGCGGTGACGTAGCCGTTGTCGACCATCCGATCGAGCACCCAGTTGCGCCGCCCGACCGCCTCAGCCTCGCGACGGAAGGGATGGTAGTTGTTGGGCGCCTTCGGCAACGCGGCCAGATAGGCCATCTCGGCAAGGGTGAGTTCGTGCACCGACTTGCCAAAATAATCCAGCGCAGCTGCGGCCACGCCATGCAGATTGCGCCCGGGCGTCAGGGTGCCGAGGAAAATCTCGTTCAGGTAGAGTTCGAGGATCGTGTCCTTGCTGAAAGCGGATTCCATGCGAAAGGCAATCAGCGCCTCGCGAATCTTGCGATCAATGGTCTGTTCGGAGGAGAGCAGGAAGTTCTTCGCAACCTGCTGGGTGATGGTCGAGGCACCCTGCTGAATCCGACCGCCGCTGGCGAGATTGGCCACCGCCGCGCGCACGATGCCCTCGGGATCGACGCCGTGATGCCGATAGAAATTCTTGTCTTCTGCGGAAAGAAAGGCGGCCTTCAGCATGTCCGGGATCGCCCCGATAGGCAGATAAAGACGCCGTTCGGTCGCATATTCGGCAACGAGGCTGCCATCTGCGGCATGGACACGACTCATGACCGGGGGCTCGTATTCGGCGAGTTGTTCGTGATCGGGCAGATCCTGCGAAAAATGCATGAACGCCACGGCGGCCACCGCCGAGCCGATCAGGAACAGCATGAATCCGGCGCTGAACAGAATGCCGAAAAATCTCAATATGAGCCGCATGATCACGTGATCAGCCCCTTTTGCCGTCTCTTCATGTCGCGCGCACGCCAAGCCGGATTCGCGAGAAGTAACATACGCACCCTACCGCAATGCAGCGGTCGAGATAAACTGCCCGGCAATGCCGGCGCCAGATACACACAACGCATCTATGGTGAAACTGGGGCGAGCCCCCGATTCGCGAACCGTACCGTAAAATATGTCCCGATTGCCTCCGCCATGGCTCGCGTGGTCTTGCCGCGCCATTCCTCCGAGCGCAACAATGCGATATCACGACGGCTCGACAGATAGCCGAGTTCGACGAGAACGGACGGCACATCCGGTGCGCGCAGGACCCTGAAAGCCGCCTGACGCACCGGATTGCGATTGAGCCGCGCGACGCTTTCCATCTCGTCGACGAGATAACGTGCGAAGCCGTGAGAAAAGCCCCGCGTCTCCCGACGGGTAAGGTCCATCAGGATGTCACCGACACCCGTATCCAGACGCTCTTGCATGACCCCGGCAGCGGCATCGGCCCGGTTCTCGCGCTCGGCGAGCCGCGCTGATTCGGCATCAGACGCCTGTTCGGAACCGGTATAGACGGTCAATCCCCGCACTTGCGGCGCCGAGGAAATCGAATCGGCATGAATGGAAATGAAGAGATCCGCCTGGGCTTCGCGTGCGATGCGAACGCGATCGCCCAGCGTGACGAAGACATCCTCGTCACGCGTCATGACCACCTGGTAGCGACCGCTTTCCCGAAGCCGCTCGCTGAGCCGCAGACTGAAAGCGAGGACGATATCCTTTTCAAGCACGCCGCCCGCGGCCACGGCGCCCGGATCAACACCGCCATGGCCGGGATCGACGACGATGACGGGACGCTCATCCAGTTCGCTGATCTGCGCGGCGAGCGCATCATCGCGCATTGAAGCTTCGGCCAGAGCCCGCGAATCACGCGCAACCGCGTCGGCAAAACGCGTCTCCTCGACGGGTTCGAGGGCGATGGTGAAGAAATGCGCACCATCGGCCTCGCGCTCCCGTGACGACAGCGATGCGACGAGAGCGGGCTCGGCAAGGTCGATCACGACACGTGAACGATCCTGCGCGAACAGGCCGTAACGCAAATGTGATATCAGCCCCGACGCCTGGACCTGATCGGCAGGCAGCTGAAAATTCACCTCCGGCAGATCGATGATCACGCGAGCGGGCGCGCCGGTATGAAGCGCCTGTCCCGTGACCGGACCGTTCAGCGTGAAAACGAGACGCGTCTCCCGCTCGTCGTGTTCCACGCCCACGTTGATGGCGACGATGGTATCGGCGGCCTGCGCAGCGCCCGGCAACGCAAAACAGGCGATAACAAGCAGTACGGGGATCACGAGGCCGGGCAGCAACGGCCCAAGCGAAAGCGATCGCAGCTTCGCCATCACGCGGATACCACGCCACTCTCCATGATAAGCCGTCATCGGCGCAGGCCTCATCAGATGCTCCCGGCGTCGCGCGCGTCTTACCGCATTAGGGCGCGATGGTTAACAGTTCGTGAACGCCGTCACGGACCTGGCGGAACAAGGGTGTTTTTTGAGCAACGGCAAAACGCGCTCTTGCCAAATCCCGTAAATGGTCTGTAATGGAAAAGACCCCGTCCGGCTCAGCCGATTCCGGCGAGGGCGCCTTGATTTCGGGAGAGCGGCCTCAGATGCAATGCCGACCCGCGCGCCCCCACCGGCGAAAAGCCCCGATAGTCGGCCGGAGCGGTGTCACGCATGCGGCGCAATCGCCCGCGTGATTTGCCGATGACCGGCTTGCCGGCCCATCGAATTCGAAGGGAATGTTCGGAGATGAGCGCAGGAAGGACACCAGCTTTGATGCTCGTCGTCGCTTCTCCTCAAGCGCTCGGATCGCCAGCCGCCGCCGGTGGCGCGCGGTGCGGTCTTCCGGTTCCCAAGGTCAACCCGAAGCGCGGCGCATCGCGGCGCTTCCCGGCGTTCGGCCCCGACCAAGCAATGGCCAGATTGATCCGAGCGGGAGCGCGGCGCGCACCGAACTCGCCATCCCCCTCGCCAGAAGCCGCCGGGACGGCCGACGCCATGTCGAGAGTTTTCCATGGCAAACAAGATGTTGATCGACGCATCACACCCGGAGGAAACCCGGGTCGTGGTCGTCCGCGGGCAAAGGGTCGAGGAATTCGACTTCGAGGCCGCCAATCGCAAACAGCTCAGAGGTAATATCTATCTCGCGAAAGTGACCCGCGTGGAGCCCTCGCTACAGGCGGCCTTTGTGGAGTACGGCGGCAATCGTCACGGCTTCCTCGCCTTCAGTGAAATCCATCCCGACTATTACCAGATCCCCACGGCGGATCGTCAGGCTCTGCTCGAGGACGAGGCGGCCCGCGAGAAGGAGAAGGACAAGGAAGAGGAAAAGCGCCCCAACCGCCGGCGGGTCAGGGCCAAGGCTGGCGGGAACGGCGATGACGCCGTGTCCGAGGACATCGATAACGACAACGGGTCCGATGGGCAGGGTGATTCCCGCAATGACGGCGATGACGAGGATTCCGTCGAGCAGCTCGGCGGCGATGCGCTCGAGGAGATGCCCGAGCGCCGGGGTCCGCGCCGGCAATACAAGATCCAGGAAGTCATCAAGCGCCGGCAGATCCTGCTCGTGCAGGTCGTCAAGGAAGAGCGCGGCACCAAGGGCGCGGCGCTCACCACCTATCTGTCGCTGGCGGGCCGTTATTCGGTTCTGATGCCGAACACCGCGCGCGGTGGCGGGATATCGCGCAAGATCACCAATGCCGATGACCGCAAGCGGCTCAAGGCCGTCGCCGAAGAGCTCGAAGTGCCCGATGGCATGGGCGTGATCCTGCGCACTGCCGGCGCATCGCGCACCAAGGCCGAGATCCGCCGCGATTTCGATTACCTGATGCGTGCCTGGGAGAATGTGCGCGAGGCGACGATGTCCTCGTCCGCCCCGTCGCTGGTCTATGAGGAAGGCTCGCTGATCAAGCGCGCCATCCGCGATCTCTACAACAAGGACATCGACGAGGTTCTGGTCTCCGGTGACGAAGGCTACCGCGAGGCCAAGGACTTCATGCGCATGCTGATGCCCAGCCACGCCAAGGCCGTGAAGGCCTACAAGGAGCCCACCCCGCTGTTTGCCGCCTTCGGTGTCGAGGCGCAGCTCGATGCGATGTTCTCGAGCCAGGTCTCGCTCAAATCGGGCGGCTATCTCGTGATCAATCCGACCGAGGCGCTCGTTTCGATCGACGTCAATTCCGGGCGCTCCACCCGCGAGCACAACATCGAGGATACGGCACTCAAGACCAATCTGGAGGCCGCCGACGAGGTGGCACGCCAGTTGCGGCTGCGCGATCTGGCCGGCCTGATCGTCATCGATTTCATCGACATGGACGAGAAGCGCAACAACCGCGCCGTCGAGAAACGCCTCAAGGACGCGCTCAAGAGCGACAGGGCGCGCATCCAGATCGGGCGGATCTCGCCTTTCGGGCTGCTCGAAATGTCACGCCAGCGCATGCGCACAGGTGTGCTCGAGAGCTCCTCCGTGATCTGCCCGACCTGCGGCGGCTCCGGTTATGTGCGTGCCACGCCCTCGATCGCGCTGCATGTGCTGCGCTCCGTCGAGGAGATGCTGATCAAGAGCGCCGCGCATGATCTGACCATACGGACCGATTTCGCGGTCGCCTTCTACATCCTCAACCAGAAGCGTGGCTCCCTGCGCGAACTGGAAGAGCGTTTCGGCGTCGAGATCACGGTCAGCGCAGACGGGACCTTGTCCTCTTCGACGCCGTTCGCAGTCGATCGCGGCGCACCGGCCAGCCGGGCGGGCGCGCCGCGCGGGCGCGAGGCGATTGCGGCGGAACCGGTGACGGCCGCCGGAACCATCGAGGAGGCCGATGCCGAAGACGCCGATCAGGAAACCGCCCCGCGCGAAACGGGTTCGGATGACGAGGGCGGCGATGCCGGCACGCGCCGCCGCCGCCGGCGCCGGCGCCGTCGTGGACGCAGCGGCGAGAATGGCGAAGCCTACGCACAGAACGGCGATGACCGGAACGGTGACGAGGACGACGCCGACGATGAAGAAGGGCAGGCGCGCCACGATCAGGCCGGCGATGATCACGACGCTTCCGATATCTCCGCGCGCGGCGAGGAGGCGGAGGATCAGGGCGAATCCGAGGGCAGACGCCGCCGTGGCCGTCGTGGCGGGCGCCGCAACCGGCGCGGCGCGGATGACGCCGTTTCGCGATCCGATGCCGCGAACGACGATGGCCGGCAGGACGGTACCGAACAGGCCGTTCAGGCTGATGATGGCGATGTCGTGCGCATTCCGATAAACGAAGGCAACGCTCCGGAAGAGGCTGCTCCCGACGAGACCGGGGATGCCGCCGCAGCGCAGCCGGAGGCACCGGAAGAGGCCAAACCCGCACCGCGTCGTCGGACCCGCAAGAAGGCGGCGAAACCCGCCACGACGGAAACGGATTCGGTCGCCGAGGGCGATGGCGCAGAGGCGCCGGCATCCGCAGAGGCGGAGGAAGGCGAAGCCAAGCCCAGGAAGAAGCGCGCTCCGGCAAAACGCGCGGGCACCCGCCGCAAGTCAGCGAAGCCGGACGACACTGCGGTGGCAGACGCCCCTGCTGATGGTGACACGGCGGAGCCCGTCGCGGCTGCGCCCGAACCCGCATCCGAGCCCGAGACGGCATCTCCTGCAGGCGATCCGGGCGATGACGTCGCATTGCAGCCAAAAGCGACCGGCAATGGCGATGCCGCGCAGGTCGAAACGCCCGATGACGACCGGGCACCGACACCGCCGCCGGAACCGGTCACGGTGGTGCTCACGCCACCCGACCCCGAGCGGCCCAAACGTGCCGGCTGGTGGTCGAAGGCGAAGACGATCATCACGGGTCAGGATTGATCACTCCGAACCCCTCGCTACGGCGAGGGGTTCTTTTTTGCCCCGCCTCAGCCGAGCCAGGCTTTCAGCCGTCGCATCCCCTCGCGGCAATCCGCCTCCGTACCGGCGAAGGAGAGCCGCATGTGATGCGCGCCCTCGAACGGGTCGAAATCAAGCCCCGGCGTCGCCGCGATCCCCGCTTCGTCGAGCATGCGCTTGCAGAAATCGAGCGAGTCATTGGTGAAGCGCGCAATATCGGCATAGACGTAGAACGCGCCGTCGACCGGGTGCATCTCGGTGATGCCGATACCCGGCAATGCCTCCAGCAGGATTTCCCGGTTGCGCGCATAGCCCGCCTTGATCACCTCGAGCTCGTCGGTCGCCTCGAAAGCCGCGATGGCCGCGACCTGCGAGATATAGGGCGCCGAGATATACAGGCTCTGCGCCAGCACCTCGACCGGGCGCACCAGGGCCGGCGGCAGCACCAGCCAGCCGATGCGCCAGCCGGTCATGCAGTAGTATTTCGAGAAGCTGTTGACGATCACCGCATCGGGATCGGCGGCGAGCGCCGTCTGCGCCGGCGCGTCATAGGTCAGCCCGTGATAGATCTCGTCGGAAACGAACCAGATCCCCGCCTCGCGGCAGGCCGTACCCAGATCGGCGAGCCCGGCGCGCCCGATCATGGTGCCCGACGGATTGGCAGGGCTCATGGCCAGCACGCCCTTGAGCGGCTTTTGCGCATGCGCCGCGCGTACCGCCCGCGCCGTCATCACGTAGCCATCCGCCTTCTCCAGCGGGATCGTCACCACCTCGACTCCCAGCGCCTCGAAGATGTTGCGATAGGCCGGATAACCGGGTGCGGTGATGGCGACACGGTCGCCGGGTTCGAACATGGCGAGAAAGGCGAGCACGAAACCCGCCGAGGAGCCCGTCGTCACCGCGATCCGCTCCGGCCCGACTTCAACCCCATAGGCATCGCGATAATGGCGCGCGATCCGCGCGCGCAGGGCCGCGAGGCCGAGCGCCTCGGTATAACCGATCCGTCCCGTATCGATCGCGGCCTTGGCGGCTTCGCGCACGGCCAGTGGCGCCGGCGCGCCCGGCTGCCCGACTTCCATATGCACCACCGAATCACCCTGCCGTTCCTTCTCGGCAGCGCGCGCGAGCACATCCATGGCGAGGAACGGCGCGACCCGCTGCACACGGGCAGCGATGGCGGGCGATGATTGCGCGGGATCGAAGGACATGCAGGGCTCCACCATGATGAATACGCATCCACCGACGTGGCGCGTGTTCCGATCTGACTAGACGTTCGCACGCCCGTCGCGCAAGAGGCTCCCACAGGGGGCTCTCGTAGGAGGCCTTTGCAAGGGGTTTTTGCAAGGGGCCTTTGCAAGGGGCCTTTGCAAGGGGCTGCGTGCAATCGATCCGGCTGCGCCGGTTCCTCCCTGTCAGCCTCGCGGCGCGGGCCTGTCAGCAACAAATCGGCTGACACGCAGGCCCACGCCGGCCTAACGATATGCGTAATCCTCCCGATATTAATATTAGAATTATCTAATATAATCGCGTCAGAATTCGGTGGTCCCGCATCACCGCGCATCCGTTGCCGCTCATGCAATAAGGAGCCGAACATGTCCGACGCCGCCCGGTCGCAGGCCGCACCCTATACGCCGCAATATTTCCTCGCCGCGCTCGGTGCCGGCGGGCTCGCGGTGAGCTTCTTCATGTATCTTCTCTGGATGACGCCGCATGACGGCTCACCGATCCCGCATTTCGCCTCGCTGAGCACTGATTTCGCAACCGCAGGGCTCGAACTGCAGGCGCTGATGGCCGTGGCGATTGCCGGGATCGCGTTCTTCGCGATCTGGCATGTGCGCCTGATGGTCTGGAATCTCCGGCGCTACATGGCCTGGCGGAATACGTCCGCTTTCGCACAGTTCCGCAAGGGCAATATGGAGAGCCAGCTGATGGCGCTGCCGCTGGCGCTCGCCATGAGCGTCAATGTCGCCTTCATTCTCGGCGCCGTGTTCGTGCCGGGTCTGTGGGGCGCGCGCGAGGCGCTGTTCCCGCTCGCGCTGGCCGCTTTCGCCGGAATCGGCTTTCTCGCCTTCCGGATCTATCTTGCCTTCATTTCCCGCGTCCTCGTCGAGGGCGGCTATGAATGCGCCAAGAGCAACAATCTCGGCCAGATGATCGCGGTTTTCGCCTTCGCCATGATCGGCGTCGGCTTCTCCGCCTCCGCCGCGATGAGCGCCGTGCCGGCGACCGCCGCGATCGGTTTCGTCGGTGCCAGCTTCTTCCTCGCCGCCGCAATCGTGCTCGGTGCGATCAAGCTGGTACTGGGTTTCCGGGCGATGATGGAGTTTCGCGCCGGGGCGGAAACGACTCCCACGCTGTGGATCATAATCCCGCTCCTCACGGTGATCGGTATCGGCATCTATCGTCTGAAGATGAGCCTGGCGCATCAGTTCGGCGTGCCGGTCAGCGAAGGCGAAATCTTTGCCCTGCTGTCGGCCTTCCTCGGCATCCAGCTGCTCTTTGGCCTGATCGGCTGGGCCGTGATGCGGCGCGTCGGTTATTTCGGACGCTGGGTCAACGGACCGGAAAAGTCACCAGGCGCCTTCGTCCTGGTCTGCCCCGGTGTCGCCCTGTTTGTCTTCGGCAACTTCATGATCAATCCCGGTCTCGTCGGAATCGGTGTCGTGGCGCCGTTCTCGCTGGTCTATGGCGCGCTGTATCTGCCCCTCATCGGCGTGCAGATCGCCACGATCTGGCTGTTCGTGAAGCTCACCCGCAAGCTGATCGCCGATCATGTCGGTGCGGGTGATCGCGCCGCATTGCAGGGCGAGGGCCTTGCGGCCGGGAAGGCCGCCTGATTCGCCTCGCATTGCGATCCAGACCAGAGCGCCGGCGCAGGATCTCCGCCGGCGCTTTCTCATGCGCCCGCCCTACAGCTTCGCCCTGTCGCCAGAGAGCGCCGAGAGAATGATGAATATCCCCAATGCGATCAGGATGGCGGGACCGAAACGAATATCGGCGCCACTCTCGATCAGCATGCCGCCGATCAGACCGGTCGCCCCGGCAATTACCCAGAACAGATCGTAGCGCAGGCCGAAACGCCGGCGGGTCAACTGCTCGACCAGCAGAATGATGCCGATCCCGGCCAGTGCGATCCCCCAGCCGAGGCCGGCCCACAGGGCGATACCGAGCCAGATCGCCACGCCGCCGCCGGCCAGTGCGGAGAGCCTGCCCGCAAGACGCTTCCATTGTTTGCGCATGCTCTTGGCTGCGCGTCTTTCATCCTCGGGGCTGATGGTCCCGGCAATCCCGTCCGGCTTGCCGCCGCTTTCCCGATCATCCGTCATGGCGCGCTCCCTCATCGTGCATCACTTTCCCACCGCATGCGTGACAGCCTGCAGGTGCATTCACGGCGATGCAAGAAGCGCGATTAACGCGCTGTTAGGGTTAATCAATTATTTCCGGGGAGAACGAAGCGAATCCGGCATGGAGAGCAAGCATGGCGTCGATATTCCGCCGCGTGACGGGACGTCCCGCAAGACGTCTGTGCGCCGTCGCCCTCGTCGCAGTGGCAGTTGCGGGCTGCTTCAACCGCAATCCGACCACAACGGGCTCGATCAATCCGCAGGCCACGACGCAAATGAGCCAGAACGATCTGCGGGCTCATGCCGAGGCCTTGGCCGAACGCCATGCGCGCAATCCGGACGACATACAGGTCACCGTGGCCTATGCCAGCGTGCTGCGCCGGCTTGATCAGCGCGCCCAGGCCGTTGCGGTGCTGCAATCCGCTTCGATCCGTACACCCGACAACATGCAGCTTCTCGGCGCCTATGGCCGCGCCCTCGCCGATGTCGGGCGCTTCAAGGAGGCGGATTCCGTGCTAGCACGGGCGCATCTGCCCGAGCGGCCCGATTGGCGCATCCTTTCCGCGCAGGGTACCGTTGCCGACCAGCTCGGCGACCAGGAGCGCGCACGTGGGTACTATGAGGCTGCCTTGCGCATCCAGCCTGACGAACCCTCGATCCTGTCGAATTACGGGTTGTCGCTGGCTCTGGCGAATGAGTTGCCACGCGCCGAGAGCAAGCTGCGCCGGGCTGCAAATCATCCGCGTGCGGATGCGCGTGTGCGCCAGAACCTCGCACTCGTCCTCGGCCTGAGCGGCAAGTTCAACGAGGCAGAACAGATTCTCGCTCAGGATCTGTCGCGTCAGGAGGTTGCCGAATCACTTGAAGCGATTCGCGCGATGATGAGCGAACGCAACAGCTGGGCGGCGATTCGCGAGGCTGAAGCCGGCAGTTGAAATGCCGGACCGATCCACGTGGTTCAGCGCAGCCCGGCCTCAGGCGTGATCATGCCCGCTGCTTCGAGCTCCGCATGGTCAGGATACCACATGGGTGATGTCGGCAGATCGGCCAGTTTCGCGACGAACTCCTCGGAAATCGCCTGCGCGCGGTAGATGGCGAGATCGCGTTGCATTTCCGCTTTGGGGTCGATCATGCCGTAATGCAGATCATTGCGCATCGCGTAACCGTGCAGACCCAGCCGCGCATCCGGGGCCAGCGTCCGCTGTGCGCCGCCGGCGAAGATCAGGGCGCAGGCCGAGGCGCAATGGCCCTCGACATGGGTGGCGATGCGATGTGCACCCAAAACAGTGACCACGCCGCGCGCCTCGGCGATATAACCGCCATTGCTGTCGAGGATCATGCGCTCGATCTGCGGGTTCGCCGCGACGAGTTCGCGCAAAGCGGCGGTGAGTCCGAAATCGACGGTCCCGGAGAAGTGCAGGGTCCGCCCGTCGTCGCTGATAGCCAATGTGAATTGCGACGGCGGCGGCACGCGTCTCGGCGGCGGGCGGACTTCGGATCGCCAGATCGCGAAGCTGACCACGGCAAGGATCCCGAGCGCGAGCCCCAGCAAACCGCGCAGAACATAGATATCGACCGGGCGCTGTCGCATCGGCCCAGACTGCGCCGAAAACACCGCTTTCGCCAGTGACGGATGGTAGGAAAGTGGTGCGCCCTTGCCCGCAGGCGGATACGAAAAACGGCGCCACGGATGAACCATGACGCCGTTTCAAAGCCGCCTCCAGAGCGGCGATTGCTTCCAGGCGGTTATTCGCGCGGTTCGGCCATCAGGCCCCTGACCAGCGCATAGCAGGCCAGAAGCAGCACGATTGCGAAGGGCAGACCGGTCGAGACCGAAGCGGCCTGCAGGGCCGCGAGTCCGCCACCGATCAGCAGCACCGACGCGACGACGCCCTCGAAGAGCACCCAGAACACACGCTGGCTGACCGGCGCGTTGATCTTGCCGCCGGCGGTGATCGTGTCGATCACCAGGCTGCCGGAATCCGACGAGGTCACGAAGAACACGATCACGAGGATGATCGCGAGGACCGAAGTGATTGATGCCAGCGGCAGATCGGCCAGCATGCCGAACAGCGACAGTTCGGGCACATAGGATGCCACGACATAGCTGTAGACGCCGCTCTCGGTGGCCATTTCGATGATCTGGTCGATACCCGTGCCGCCGAAGACGGTCATCCAGATGGCCGAGACGACCGTCGGGATCAGGAGCACGCAGGTGATGAACTCGCGCACCGAGCGTCCGCGGCTGACGCGTGCGATGAACATGCCGACGAAGGGCGACCAGCTGATCCACCAGGCCCAGTAGAAGGCCGTCCAGCCCTGGCGATAACCGTCATCCTCGCGGCCCACCGGATTCGACAGGGCGAAGATATCGGAAAAATATGCGCCCAGATTACCGAAGAACTGCGAGACCAGCGTCATCGTCGGCCCGACGGCGAGGATGAACACCAGAAGCAAGCCGGCCAGCACCATGTTGATCTCGGAGAGGATCTTCACGCCGCCATCGAGGCCGCGCAGCACCGAGATCAGCGCCAGCAGGGTGATGATCGAGATCAGCACCACGGCTGCGGTGATGCTGCCGCCTACCCAGTCCATCCCGAAGACGAATCCGATGCCCGATGCCGCCTGCTTGGCGCCGAGGCCCAGCGAGGTGGCCAGACCGAACAGCGTGGCGAACACGGCCAGAATGTCGATGAGGTGACCTGGCCAGCCCCAGATGCGCTCGCCGAAGATCGGATAGAAGATCGAACGCACGGTCAGTGGCAGGCCCTTGTTATAGGCAAACAGTGCCAGCGAAAGTGCCACGATGGCATAGATCGCCCAGGGATGCAGACCCCAATGGTAGATCGTGGCGGCCATTGCCGTGAGGCGCGCCGCCTCGACAGTGGCGGGATCAGCCAATTCGCCATCGATGATGCCGATATCACGGCCCAGCGGCTGGTCACCCCAGGGTGTACCAAAATAATAGACCGGTTCGAGAACGCCGAAGAACATCAGGCCGATGCCCATGCCGGCGGCGAACAGCATCGCGAACCAGCCCGCATAGCTGTAATCGGGTGTCGCATCGACACCGCCGATACGGACCTTGCCGAGCGGGGAGACGAGGATGCCGAGGCAGACGATCACGAAGATGTTGCCGGCAATGATGAAGAACCAGTCGAAGGTGCTGGTCAGATAGCCACGCAGATCTCCGAAGAATGACGCCGAGGCCTCGCCGCCAACGGCGAGAACCGCTACAACAAAGGCGATGATGACGGCTGCGGAGATGGCGAAGACCGGATTGTGAATATCCAGCCCGAGCGGACCGATCTGCGGCGTGATGTTATCCTGACCGATTTCATAATCGGTTTCGATGAGGTCGGATGCACCCTCCGGTTCTGGGAGTGCTTCCGTTTCAGCCTCTGTTTCGGGCTGGTTTTCGTTTTCGTTCTGGTTACTCATTGATCTGTCCCCATTGATTGTTCGGCTGTCGACCGGCGCTCAGCGCACCACGAAGACCGAGGCGCTGGAATGCTCGGCCACCCAGCCGCCATGCGAGGGCCAGATGTAATCGGTCACGTTGGGAATGTGGCTCGCCATGACGACGAGGTCCGCACCGGATTCCTCGACGGCTTTCTTCAGGGTCTTGTTGATATCGATGGCCGGATCGGTCGAACTGTATGAGCGCGTCGTGGCAGTGATCCCGTGCTCGCTCGCCTGCCGGTTGCCGAAGGCTTCCAGTTTCTGGGCGAATTCCTTCGGGTTATGCGCCACCGGTGACGGCGTTTCCGGCGTAACGCCGACATAGCAGACCGGTGCATCGTAATGGCGCGACAAGTCTGCCGCCGTCTGCAGCGCTTTTCCCAATCGATCAACATGCGTCAGATCGACAGGGACGAGTATCTGTTTGTACATCGCTTCGCTCCTGTTGCTTCCCTTGCCAGCGTCAACGGACTCTTAACGCTCTTGACCGGCATTGTCACGGTTTTGACCAATTTCCGCCTGTTGCTTGTGCATAAATCGCAATTCGCGTGCGTAAAAGCGCGCCTGGCCTTCGCTTTCGCCCTGACTGGAATGTGGCCGTGACGTCCGGAAAGTCAGCTGCGCAGCGAGGCTGAATCGCGCGCTGCGGGATCACGCCGTCTCCCGGCGCTGCGCCCGGTGATCAGCCAGTAGACGAACCCCGCCACGGCGCCGGTGACGAAGAGCAGGGCGGTGATGCGCCATTCCGCCTCGAGCGCCGCCGTCTCGACGAAGCCGCCGCGCATCAGCCAGGGGATCGCTGCCGTGATCAGCCCGGTGACGAGGCCATAGAAGATCACGGAGCGTGTGCCCGTGACCTCGCCGGAGATCGCGACGAAGGTGACGGGCGCCACGAGCAACACGAGCGAGACGAAGGCGAAGCCGAGCGTGAATTCCGCGATCACGGCATCGGGGTTTCCGTTGCGCGCGGCTTCCACGAAGAGCAGATCGAATACGGCAGTCCCGATCAGGGCGACAAGCTCCTGCGCCGCCGGTTCGCTGAAGACGCCAAGCGCAAGGGTCAGCGCACCGGCAGGGATGGCGAAGATCAGACCGAGTATCAACAGAATCAGGCGACCGAGAAACCGCAAGGAACCTCCGGATGGCTAGAGCATCATTCTGTCAGGTGGATACCGGCTGACGGAATGATGCGTTGAACAATAACCTGGAGCGCCCGGCTCGAATCCGTCAGGTTGGAACGCGCTCTGGCGTGACGGGTCAGTCCGCATCGCGCCCGAGCGCGTAGACACCCTCTGCGCCGATGCCTGCTTCGAGCATCATCCGGGTGCGGGCGCGCAGCTTCTCCGTTTCGCTCTTGAGCTGGCCGCAGGCGGCAAGGATGTCGCGCCCGCGCGGGGTGCGCACCGGCGAGGCATAACCGGCCCGGTAGACGATTTCCGAGAATTCCTCGATCCGCTCCCAGTCCGAGCAATCATACTGCGAGCCCGGCCAGGGGTTGAACGGGATCAGGTTGATCTTGGCCGGGATGCCCTTGAGCAGGCGCACCAGCTCGCGGGCATCGGCATTGGAATCGTTCACGCCCCTGAGCATCACGTATTCGAAGGTGATGCGCCTGGCATTGGAGAGGCCGGGATAATCGCGGCAGGCCTGGAGCAGATCGGCGATCGGATATTTCTTGTTGATCGGCACCAGCGTGTTGCGCAGATCGTCGCGCACCGCGTGCAGCGAGATCGCGAGCATCGTATTGGCTTCCGCGCCGAGCCGGCTGATCTGCGGCACGACGCCCGAAGTCGAGACGGTGATGCGTCGACGCGACAGGCCGAGCCCTTCATTGTCGCTCAGGATCCTGATCGAGGCGATGACGTTGTCGGTGTTATAGAGCGGCTCGCCCATCCCCATATAGACGACATTGGTGACGTAGCGCCCGCCTTCCTTCGGCACGAAGGCGCCCTCCGGCGGTTCGCGATCCGGCCAGTCGCCGAGGCGGTCACGGGCGACGACGAGCTGGGCGGCGATCTCGGCGGAGGTAAGATTGCGCACGAGTTTCTGCGTGCCGGTATGGCAGAAGGTACAGGTCAGGGTGCAGCCGACCTGGCTGGAGACGCAGAGCGTTCCGCGATCGGTTTCGGGGATATAGACGCACTCGATCTCCGCGCCCTTGTCGAAGGGGCCGGTGGAGGGCATGCGCATCAGCCATTTGCGGGTGCCGTCCTGCGAGACCTGCTCGGAGATCACTTCCGGGCGCGCAAGCGTGTAATGCGCGGCGAGGTTTTCGCGCAGGGCCTTGCCGACATTGGTCATCTGGGAAAAATCGTCGATCCCGCGAAAATAGATCCAGTGCCAGAGCTGCGCCACGCGCATGCGGCTCTCGCGCGCGCTCACCCCGATCGCCTGCAGGCGATCGGCGAGCTCGTCGCGGGTAAGGCCGACGAGCGAGGGCTGTGTCGGCTGGGCGCCGGGCGCCATGGGGACCTGCGCGGTCTTCTCGATCGCCGGCTGCTGCGCCGGGGATGTGACCTTGCGATTGGCGATGTCGAGCACCGTCGCCATGATGATGAAACCTCGTTGCCTGCAATTCAGCCCCCGTATAACCGAAATCGGTCCCGAACGTGAGCCCCAATTTCAATCTGGCGCCAGTCGCTTTGCGCCCGCGCCGAGCGCATCATTCCGTCAGGTGGATAAAGGCTGGCGAGTCAAATGATGCGTAA
>NZ_DATGCW010000097.1:0-21868 GCF_035311605.1 Saliniramus sp. | reverse complement strand
GTGATGGTGGTGGAGATCGCGCTCATCTCGCCGCCGATCGGGCTCAACGTCTACATGCTCCGCTCGGTCCTGCCGCATATCGGTTTGCGCACACTTTTCGCCGGGGTGCTGATCTTTCTCGTGCCCGACATCGTCAAACTGATCCTCGTAATCGCTTTTCCGGGGATCGCCCTGTTCCTGCCCTCACTGATGTGACGCGCGGGCGGATTCGCAAGGCACACCAACACCACCAACAACAACAAAGGGGATAAAGACATGCATATCAGACAATTCCTGACAGGCTCCGCAGCCGGGCTCGCCCTTGCCGTATTCGGCGCAGGCGGCTCGGTCCAGGCGGAGGACATCGTCCTGCGCTACTCCAACTGGGTGCCCGCCACGCATCCGATCATCACCCGGGTGATTGAGCCCTGGGGGCAGGAGCTCAGCGAGGCGACCGAGGGCCGCGTCAGCGTCGAGGTCATGCCGGCGCTGGGTCCCCCGCCCGGCCATTTCGATCTCGTCGCCAACGAGGTCGCCGATCTCGCCTTCTCGGTCCACGGCTATACACCGGGGCGGTTCGTCCTGACCCAGCTCGGTGAATTGCCGCTCACCCACAACCACGCCGTGGTCAATTCGCTGGCCTACTGGAACACCTATGAGCGTTTCTTCATGGATGCGAACGAGCACGAGGGCACGCGCCTGCTCGGCCTGTAGACGAACGGCCCCTATCAGCTGACCATGAACGGTGACCTGCTCACCAGCATGGATGCGGTCGAAGGCAAGCGCATCCGTGTGCCCGGCCCCGTCGTCAAGCAGGTGACGACCACGCTCGGCATGGTGCCGATTTCCTCCTCGGTCACGGATGCCTATGAGCAGATCTCGCGCGGCGTGATCGACGGCATGTTCCAGCTGCTGGAGACGGTCTACAACTTCAACCTCACCGAATATCTCACCCATGCCTCGATCATCCCCGGCGGCTTTGCCCATTCGAGCCAATATGTGGTGATGAGCGAAGCGGCTTATGAGCAGCTTTCCGATGCCGACAAGGCGGCGCTGGATGCGCTCAGCGGCGAAGCGCTGGTGCGCCGCTTTGCCGAGATGTGGCAATCGGAGGAAGAAGAAGCCATCGGCAAGCTTGAAGAGGGCGGCACCGTATTCTTCGACCTCCCGCCGGAATTGCAGGAAGAAGTCAGCGAAGCCCTGGCCTTCATCCGTGCCGAATGGATCGAGGCCGCCAATGAACGCGGTGTCGGTGGCGTGGCGGCCCTGGCCTTCTACGAATCCGAGATCGAACGCATCGCGGCTGAACTCGGCGTCGAGAACTGAAGTGATCACATTCACGCCCGGCGCATTGTGATGATGCCGGGCGCGATGGATGTCGCAATCACATCGCCGCGGTTCAGAGCGCTTTGCGACCCGAGTCTGTCGGGCTGGGAGTTCTAACCCGTCATCAGCACGTCGTCCGGCCTCAGCACGGCCACGGCGAACCAGGCCTCGTCGTCTGTCAGGAACTCCGCGACCGCCCAGCCGCTCGCCGCCGCCATCTCCGTCAGGCTCTTGCGGGTGTATTTGTGGCTGTTTTCGGTGTGGATGCTTTCGCCGGCCTTGAATGACACGGTTTCCGGGCCGAGCTGAACCTCCTGATTGATGCTGCTCACCAGATGCATCTCGATGCGTGACTTTTCCGCATTCCAGCGTGCCTCATGCTCGAAACTGTCCGGGTCGAAGGTTCCGCCAGCCTCTTGGTTGAGCCGGGCGAGGATGTTGCGGTTGAACGCGGCGGTCACCCCCTGCGCGTCGTCATAGGCCCGCACGAGAACCCGCGAATCCTTCACGAGATCGATGCCGAGTATGAGGCCGGCAATGCCGGGCCAGTTGCGCACCCGGCGCAGCAGGGCACGTGCTTCGGGGGGCTCCAGATTGCCCAGGGTCGAGCCGGGAAAGAAGCCGACGACGGGCCGCCCGGCCACGACGCCGGGCAGGGTCAGGTCTTCCATCAGGTCGCCGGCAAGCGGGACGACTTCGAGGGCCGGATAGCTGCGATCAATATCCTGCGCGACGGATCTGAGGAAGTCCTCCGAGATATCGACCGGGATATAGGTGGTGACCGCGTCCAGCGCATCTAGCAGGATGCGGGTCTTCGTGCTGGCGCCGCTGCCGAGTTCGACCAACGCCGTCGCTTCTGGCACGTAATTCCCGATCACCCCGACATTGTCGCGCAGGACGGCGCGCTCCGTCCGGGTGACATAGTATTCCGGAAGTGCGGTAATCTCCTCGAACAAGGCGCTGCCCCGGCTGTCGTAGAACCATTTCGGCTGCAGTTCCTTCGGGGTGGCGCGAAGCCCCGCGAGGGCCTCCCTCAGGAGTTCGGTATTTTGCGTCACCGTCTCGTCCATGCCCGATATCCTGTCCATCTCAAAGGTCCCTGGCCAGCCGCAGGCCCATCATCTGCCAGCGCTGGTGCGGATAGAAGAACGTCCTGTAGCTCGTGCGCATCTGTGCGGCGGGCGTGGCGCAGGAGCCGCCGCGCAAGACCAGCTGGTTGACCATGAACTTGCCATTGTACTCGCCGATCGCGCCTTCCGGCGGGCGAAAGCCCGGGTAGGGAGTGAACGGACTTTGCGTCCACTCCCAGACATCGCCCCAGGGCCCGTTGCCGGGGAGCGGTCGGAACTGCGATTTTTCGAGAAAATTACCGGTTATGGGCCGCTTGCGGAACGCGACCTCCCACTCCGCCTCCGTGGGCAGACGCGCGCCGGCCCAGCGGGCGAAGGCGTCGGCCTCGTAATAGCTGACATGGCATACCGGCGCATCCGGATTGATGGGCTGGGGTCCACGCAGGGTAAAATTCCACCAGGCATCGTCCTGCTGCCACCAGTAGAGCGGCGTGTCCCAGGCCTCGCGCTGGCGGCAGGCCCAGCCGTCGCTCAGCCAGAGCGCCTGGTTTTCATAGCCACCATCCTCCATGAACCGGATCCAGTCGCGGTTCGTCACCGGCCTTTGCGCGATCGCGAACGGCTCGAGCCAGGTCTTGTGGCGCGGCCCCTCGCAATCATAGGCGAAGCCGTTTCCGTCATGGCCGATCTCGACGAGGCCACCCTCGTGCCGGGTGAATTCCAGCGCCACCTCGCCGGTGACCGGCATCGGCTCCGGGGCGCGATAAGCAGGCAGCAGCGGGTTATGGGAGAGACCGTGCAGCAGATCGGTCACGAGCAGTTCCTGATGCTGCATCTCGTGATGGCAGCCGAGTTCCACCAGTTCCGCGATCTCGTCGCTGTCATCGCGGTCGGCGCCGAGCAAGGTCCCGAGCGCCTCGTCGACATGGGCGCGATAGGCCATGACCGCCGCGTTGTCGGGACGGGAAATCATGCCCCGCTTGTCACGGGCATGGCGGGGGCCGGCTTGCACGTAATACGAGTTGAACAGGAAGGCGAAGCGGTCATCGATCGCGCGATAATCCGGAAGATACTGTCTCAGGACAAACTCTTCGAAGAACCATGTCGTGTGCGCGAGATGCCACTTGGCGGGGCTGGCATCCTCCATCGACTGCAGCATCAGATCTTCCGGCACGAGAGGCGCGACGAGCGCCTCGGTCTGTGCGCGTGTATCGGTGAAGAACGCGATGGCCTCATCGGGGCCGATGGCGGCGGCTTTGGTGCTGTTCATCTTCAAGCGGCTCCTCTTCCTGCTGCGCGTCTCCCCGAGGGCACGACGCAAATGCATTCAACAACGTCCCGGTTCCACGGGATGACTCGGCGATCACGTTATGAGGCGGAGCCACAACGGACCACTGCTGGTCGATTGATGTCAATCCATGCAGAATGTCGCAGCGTAATTGTAGTCTGGTGCCGGCTCCGATTTTTCCTGATGCACAAGGTCGGTGCCTGTTTCGCAGCGGCGGAGCATGCCGCTTTTACATCTTTTGAAAGCTTTTCTGGAAACGCATCCGGAGGATTCCGGGGGCGAGCCTCAGGGCAGGAAGATCGATTTCGCGTTGACGAATTCCTGCATGCCAATGCCCCCGTGTTCACCACCGTATCCGGAATCCTTGACCCCACCGAACGGCATATTGGGATCGGCGGCACCGAAAGAGTTGATGCAGATCATGCCCGTGTCGACGTGCTTGTGAGCAAGCGCGAGGGCCAAGCGTTCCCTTCCCGCGTGAGTGTTGCGGTGAAATGCGTCGGGCAGGAGCGTTTCACCAGGCGAGCGCACCGGCGCGCTCATCCTCGGAACGGACCGGGCGAGGAGGACGGGACGGGACGCAACCAAACCGCCGCGAAATCATTGACCGCCTATCAACGTTTCGCAGAACAAGGACCCGACATGAGCAAGGCACTTTTCATTACCGGCGCTTCGAGCGGCATCGGAGCGGCGACGGCGCGTGCGGCAGTCGCACAGGGCTGGCATGTCGGGTTGTTTGCGCGATCCGAAGGCAAGCTGAAGGCTCTCGTTGACGAACTCGGCGAACAGGCCGTCGTCCTGACGGGGGACGTGACGGATCTGAAGAACCTGGAAGCAATGATGGCGGAATTCGCGAGCAAGACCGGTGGAATCGATGCGGTTTTCGCCAATGCCGGCATGGGGCTGTCGGCGGCCGGGACCGATGCGGGCGACCCGGAAGAATGGGAGCGAATGGTCCGGGTGAACATTCTGGGAGTTCTCTGGACCGTGAAAGCGGCGATGCCGCATCTGAAGCAGCGGGCGGGACATCTCCTGCTGACCGGATCAGCTGCGGGGCGACGCCACATCCCGGGATCGGTTTACGGCGCCTCGAAATGGTTCGTGCACGGATATGGCGGCAATCTTTCCGAGGAGATGAAACTTTTCGGGGGGCAGTGCACGGTTATCGCGCCGGGCATGGTCGATACGCCATTCTTCGACGAGCCCAAGCCGGACAAGTTGAAGCCCGAGGACGTCGCCCGGGCCGCGCTCTTTGCCCTCGAATCCGATCCGCGCTGTGCCGTGAACGAGATTTTCCTGATGCCGACACAGTGAGAACGCGTTGCGGGTGAGGCCGGTCGCAAATGAAGGGGGCGCGGTGAGCCGCGCCGGCAATCTGCAGCAGCCGTCGACGGTTGATCGCGCGTGTGGCGTTTCAGGTGACACTATTGCGACTCATACTTGCGCCCTTCCAGATGATTGAGCCAGCCATTTGAATTATTTGACCCGTACACTTGCTTATGGATCAGTTGGACATCGCTTTTGTGGCGACAGATACTGGACAGGGGATTTTTGATCCTGAAGAGGCAAAAGACTGCTTCGTGCTTACCCTGGTGCAGGCAGGCGTGAAACCAGTGCAGCCTCGGCATGCGCCTCACCCAAGCCCGGAGATCGCATTGACGCGCCCGTCCCGATGGAAGGCGCGTGCGGCGGCGAAGAAGGCGGTGACGAGTATGTCGGCGGGACCCTGCAGGCGAAACACCGATTCAGCGCAGGGCGGAGCGATACCGATCACGCTGATGCGCCGGATGGCATCCGTCCGCCCCGTCCCGTGGCGCCACATGAAGCCGATTCCCATCCGATTGACGACCGCTTCGTAGACCGCGTCACGCGTATCCAGGACGAGGCGTGGCCTGGGCGACAATCCGGCCTTGCGGAATGCACTGTCGACGAGCCGTTGTGTCGAAGAGCCGCTGCTGCGGAAAAGCAGCGGCAGCCGGGCCAGCTGCTGGCAATCGACATTGTCGAACCGCGCGATCGGATCACCCGGATGCGCGATGGCGACGACTTCCTGCTCGATCAGGGTCTCGCGCTCGAAGCGCTGATCCGGCGGCAGATTGGGCAGGATGCCGATATCGACCCGCCGTTCCACCACCGCATCGATGATACCGGCATAATCGTGCGAGACCACCTCGATCTGCACGCCGGGATAACCACGCTGAAAGGCGCCGATCAGGGCCATCCCGGGCATGGCGTTGCCCAGACCGATGCGCAACAGGCCCGACGAGGTGGCACGCCGGCGCGCGAGAACCTGCTCCGCCCGGGCCTCGAGGTGCTCGATTTCCTCGAACAGGCCGACCAGTTCCGAGCAGAACGGTGTCGGTATCAGACGCCCGTCACAGCGCTCGAACAGGATGGCGCCGCTCTGTCGCTCCAGTTCGCGGATCTGCTGCGTGATCGCAGGCTGCGAAACGCCGACACTGCGTGCAGCGGCTGCATAGGAGCCCTTCAGGGCGACGGCCTGCAAGGCCCGCCGCGCAGCCGGTGAGGGTTTCATGGCGCGATTCCAAACAAGTTCTTAACGCGGATGAAAGTCTAGCTTTCGTCTGTAACAGGAATGTCAAAGCCGCAGCCCATCGTCTCCGCATCGAAAGGGACGAGGCATGAAGCGACCGCACGACGATTTTCCCGACACATCCCGCATCGCCACGGCGAAGGCGATCCTGTGCGATCTCGACGGATGCCTGATCTGTGGTGACCGCGTGCTGCCGGGAATCCCCGCCTTCATCGCGCAGCACCGCGACCGGCTCTGGATCGTGTCGAACAATTCCACCGATACGCCCGAGAGCCTGTCCCTGCGGCTGGAGCGTCTCGGCATTGCGGTATCGGCGCAGCGGATCATCCTCGCCGGCGCCGAGACGCTGCGGCGTCTCGCGCATGTGAAGCCGGCGCCGGCGATCGCGCTGCACGCCGCGCCGGTCATGGCCGCTTTTGCGGAAGGGATCGGCCTGCGCCTGACGAACGATGATCCCGACACGGTCGTGCTCTGCCGTGATACGGGCATGACCTATGCAAGCCTCGCCCGGGCCCTGCGCCAGCTGCAGGCGGGCGCGCGGCTCGTCGTCGCCAATCCCGACACGCATCACCCTTCTGCGGAAGGCGATGCCGTCCCCGAGACCGGCGCCCTGCTCGCCGCCATCCATGCCGTTCTGCCCGATCACCCGTTCGAGAGCCTCGGCAAACCGGCACCTGCCCTGTTCGACATTGCCCTCGCCCGGGCCGGATTGCACGCATCCGACGCCGTGATGATCGGCGACAACGACGCGACTGACGGGCGCGGCGCCCGTGCGCTCGGCATCGCCTTCATCCAGGTCGATCCCGCACAAGGTGCCGCCGCGATCATGGAGCCGGTGGCGCGTGCCACGGAGAGAACCTCATGCTGATCTTTCTCCTGCGTGCCCTCGCCAAGATGGCCGTGACGCTCTTCGTGATCGTCACCATCGTCTTCTTCGCCACCCGGATGTCCGGCGATGCCATCGACTTCATCGGCGGTGACGCGCTCGATGCCCAGAGCCGGGCCGAGCTGATCGTCTATTACGGCCTGCGCGAGGACATGGTCACCCAGTACTGGCGCTTCCTGCGCGGCATGATCGAGGGCGAGTTCGGCCTCTCCCTGATCGAGCGCCGCCCAGTCACCACGATCTTCCTGGAGCGGGTCGGACCGACCCTGCAACTGGTCGGGACGGCCATCCTCGTCACCCTCGTGATCGCCATCCCCGCCGGCGTCTATGCCGCGATCCGGCGCCGGTCGAACGGAGCGAAGGCGGTGATGACCGGCGCCTTCATCGGTTACGCCACGCCCAATTTCGTGATGGCGACGCTGCTGCTGCTCGTCTTCTCCTACTGGCTGCGGCTTCTCCCGAGCGCGGGCAACGGCAGCTGGGCGCATTTCATCATGCCGGTCACGGCTCTCTCGCTGACCTATATCGCGGCGCTGATCCGCTACACCCGCAACGCAACCCTCGACGTTCTCGGCCAGGATTACCTGCGCACGGCGCGGGCCAAGGGGCTGCCCGAGCGAACCGTGATCACGCGCCATGCCATGCGCAACACTCTCATCACGGTGCTCTCCGTCTTCGGCCTGATGGTGACGGCCCTGGTCTCTGCGGGTGCCGTGGTGATCGAAACCGTCTTCTCCTGGCGCGGCATCGGCGATCTCCTCGTCACGGCGGCGATCAGGCGCGATTACCCGGTCCTGCAATTCGGTGTCCTCGCCGTGGCGAGCGCCGTCATCGTCATCAACATCCTCACCGATATCGCCTACGCGCTGGTGGATCCGCGCGTGCGGCTGGGAGCGCGGACATCATGACGACACCGATCGCAATCCCCTCCCGGGGCGGGTCCGGCGGCCCGCTCGCCCTGTGGCACGATGCCGGCCTGCTCGAACGCGGCGCCTTCATCCTGGGGCTCACCCTGCTCGCAGCGGCCTTGTTCGCCCCTTATATCGCGCCGGTCGATCCGAATGCGCAGAGCCTGCTGGCGCGCCTGCGCCCGCCTCTGGGTTTCGACCGTGCCGTTTCCGGCTACTGGCTGGGCACGGATGAGCTGGGTCGCGACATCCTCTCGCGTTCACTGCATGCCCTGCGCCTGACCATCGGCCTCGCCCTTGCCGGCGCGACGCTCGGCATGCTGCTCGGCCTCACGCTCGGCCTGATCGCCGGTCTCGTCGGCGGCATCGTGGACGATCTCATTTCCGGGCTGATCGACATCCAGATCGCCGTGCCATTCACCCTGATCGCGCTGCTCGCGGTCGCCCTGTTCGGCGGTGATCTGATCGTGCTGGTGCTGGTACTCGGCATTGCCGGCTGGGAGACCTTCGGGCGCGTGGTGCGCGGCGAGGTGATCAAGCTGCGCGACCAGCCCTTCATCGAGGCGGCGCGCGCGGCCGGCGCCTCTCCCTGGCGGCTGGCGGTCAAGCACCTCCTGCCCAACCTGGTTTCCCCGCTCGTGGTGATGTTCGCGCTGAGCTTTGCCACCATCGTTCTTCTGGAGAGTACGCTGTCGTTCCTCGGGCTCGGCGTACGACCGCCGACGGCGACACTCGGTTCAATGGTCGGCCATGGCCGCGCCTACATGCCGAACGCACCCTGGCTGGTGATCACGCCGGCTCTCCTGATCCTCCTCGTCACCCTGGTCGTGCAGATCCTCGGCGATTTCCTGCGGGATCGCGCCGATGTCCGCCTGCGCGACCGGTAGTGCGAAACGGCGGCACGGTGCCGCCCCTAAAGACCTGCAACACGGCTATTCGGAGCAAGACCATGAAACGCTTTCTCACAGGGACGGCCCTCGCGCTGAGCCTCGCCATGCTACCCGGCCTCTCGCCGGCGCTGGCCCAGGAACTGCGCGTCGGCGCCCAGAACGTCTCGAACTATCTCGATCCCGGCCAGGATCACTCGAATGTCGGCTCGCAATTCTACTACAACGCCTTCGACACGCTGATCGCGCGTGATCATGCCGGCGACGGCGATTTCGTGCCCGCGCTGGCCACGGAATGGGAGCAGATCTCGCCGCAGGTGATCGAATTCACCATCCGCGAGGACGTCGTCTTCCATGACGGGACCGAGATGACGGCGCATGACGTCGTCTTCTCGCTCAACCGCATGTTCTCCCCGACCTATCCGCCCTACATGGTGCGCAAGCGCGACCGTCTGGGCAATTTCACCCGCGCCGAACTGCGCCCGGACGGCAAGGTGCGTGTCTATACCGCCCAGCCCGAGCCGCTCTTCGAGACCCTGCTCTCGATGCAGCAAACCATGATCGTGCCGCAGGCCTATCTGATGGGCCTCGCCGGGCATCCGCAAGCCGACGAGATCGCGGCCTACGAGGCTTTCGGCCTCGCGCCCGTCGGAACCGGCCCCTACCGCATCGCCGAGTTCATTCCCGGCGAGCGTATCGTCTATGAGCGCCACGCGGAATTCTGGGGCGAGCCAGCCCCCTATGAGCGCGTCATCGTCACCCGCATCCCCGAGACCGTGAGCCGCGTCACGGCCCTGCGCTCGGGCGAGGTGGACATCATCACCAATATCGCCCCCGACCAGATCGCTCTGATCGAGAGCGACCCGGCCTTCAAGACCGAGGGATCGGTGACGCCCTTGTTCCACGTCATGATCATGAACGTGAACCATCCCGAAATCGCCGATCCGCGCATCCGCCAGGCACTCAGCCTCGCGATCGACCGCGATCTTCTCAACGAAGCGCTCTGGCTCAGCATGGCCGAGGTGCCGTCGTCCCACACGATGGAGGAATTCGGCGATCTCTACATGCCCGAGCTCGAAACCTTCCGCCACGATCCGGAGGAAGCGCGCCGCCTGCTCGAAGAAGCCGGCTATGACGGTGCCGAGATCACCTACGACATCCATTCGCCCTCGTATTACACCAATGACCTGCTCGCGGCCCAGGCGATCATGGAAATGTGGGACGCTGTGGGCATCAACGGCGTGATCAACCCGCGCGAGAGCTGGACCGGCTGCTCGTCGGAGATGATGACCCGGACCTGGTCGAACCCGATGTATTTCGCCGATCCCTTCGGCTCCTTCGGCGTGATGTGGGCGCCGGGCGGGCCCTCGGAAAGCTGCGAGCGGTTCAACACGGATGCGGCCTATGCCGAGACCTGGGAGCGCTTCCGCTTCTCGGAGGATACCCCGACCCGCCGCGCGGCCTATGCGGAACTGATGGACCGCATCGCCGCCGATCCGCCCGTGCTGCCGCTCTACCGCCCGTTCGAGGCCTGGGGCATGCGCGCCGAGATCGACTGGGCGCCCGCTGCCACGCATATCCCCTACGTGCTCGACTTCCGCGCCGGGCGTATCAGCGAGAACGAGTCCTGACACGACGATCGCGCCGCCCCGGCCGGGGCGGCGCGATCCCATCTCCCGTCATTCCGGAATGAAGAGACAGATCATGACCCTTCGCCTCGCCATCATCACCGATATCCATCACGGGCCGCCGACACAGACCAAGCGCGGCGATGCCGCCCTGGCGCTGACGGCGGAATTCGTGCGTTTCGCCAACGAACAGGGCGTCGATGCGGTGCTCGAGCTGGGCGACCGGATTTCCGACGTCGATCCGGCCACCGATCATGACAATATGGCAGAGGTCGCGCGGCTGCTCGACGGCCTCGCCATGCCGCGCCACCACCTCGACGGCAATCACGACCTGATCCATCTCGACCGCGCCGACAACGCCCGGATCCTGGGGCATGAGGCCGGACATCGCATCGTTCCGCTCGGCGCCTGGGATCTCGTCCTCTGGCAGGCCGATCCGGCGACGCGCAATGACGGGATCCGCGGTCTGGCGCTCAAGGATGATGACTTCACCTGGCTCGCCGATGTCGCGAAACAGGCGACCCGTCCGCTCCTGATCGCGAGCCACACGCCTGTCTCGCCGCATCCGATGACCGGCAACTTCTATTTCGAGAACATGCCCCAATGCGGGGCCTTCCCGCAGGCAGCCGCGATGCGCCGGGCTCTGGGCGAGGCGCGCGTGCCCGTCGCCGCGATTTCCGGCCATGTCCACTGGAATACGCTCGCTGCGGATGACGGCATCACCTATCTCACCCAGCAATCCCTCACCGAGAGCTTCACCACATCCGGCGAGCCGGCAGGCGCCTGGGGGGTGATCACGCTGGGCGACGATATCCGCTGGCAGGTCTTCGGGCTCGATCCGTTCGAGGCGCGCTTTGCCCCTGCCGCAACGCGCTGGAAGCCCGTGATGCAATGGCCGCGTGAAGCGCATGCCGCCGACAGCGAGAGGGTCGCATCATGACGTCATCACTCCTGAGCATCGACAATCTCCATATCGCGTTCGGCGCGACACAGGCCGTGCGCGGTATCAGTTTCGAGATCGGGCACCATGAAACCTTTGCGCTGGTGGGGGAATCGGGCTCGGGAAAATCGGCCACGGCGCTCGCTATCCTGCGCCTCATCGAGCGGGAGGGCGGGCGCATCACGCATGGGCGCATCGTCTTTCGCAAGGAGGCGCCGGTCTGCCTCACGGCGCTTTCCGACGAGCAGATGCAGGCGGTGCGCGGACGCGACATCGCCATGGTCTTCCAGGAGCCGCTGACGGCGCTCAACCCGGTCCTGACCATCGGGCGGCAACTGACCGAGACCATCCTGCGGCATGAGCCCGTCAGCCCGGCGCAGGCGCAGCACAAGGCCGTCGAACAGCTCGAACGGGTGCGGATTCCCCAGGCAGCGGCGCGGCTGTCGCAATATCCGCATGAGCTCTCCGGCGGCCAGCGCCAGAGGGTGATGATTGCCATGGCGCTCGCCTGCAATCCGCGTCTCCTGATCGCCGACGAGCCGAGCACCGCACTCGACGTGACGACGCAGGCCGAGATCCTCGCCCTGATCCGTGACCTGCAGGCGGAACAGGGGATGAGTGTGCTCTTCATCACCCATGATATGGGTGTCGTCGCCGAAATGGCGCATCGCATCGGCGTCCTGCGCCACGGGCGTCTTGTCGAGACGGGCCCCGCGCGCCGTGTTCTCACCGCCCCGCAGGAGCCCTATGCCCGGATGCTCGTCGATGCCGCGCCCCGGCTTGGCGCCGGCGCCCCCGCCCTGCTGCCGGAAACAGATCGCCCGCCGGCACTGGCGCTCGACGATCTCGTCGTCGATTATGCCGGACGCCGACCGCATCCGCTGGCGGCGCGAACACGAACCCGGGCCGTGGATGGCGTCTCGTTCCACGTCGCGCAGGGGGAGAGCGTCGGGCTGGTCGGCGAATCGGGCTGCGGCAAATCCTCGATCGCGCGGGCGATCCTGCGCCTCACGCCCGTGGCATCGGGCAAGATCACGATTGACGGCCAGGACATCACCCGCCTCTCCGAGCGCCGGCTTTTTCCGGTCAGGCGCAAGGTGCAGATGGTCTTCCAGGATCCGTTCGCCTCGCTCAATCCGCGCCTGCCGACCTGGGATCTGATTACCGAACCGGCCTGCATCCACGCCACTGTCGCACGAGGCGACCGGCGCGACATGGCAGCGGCGCTGCTCGAGCAGGTCGGACTCGGAGCCGAATATCTCGACCGCTATCCGCACCAGTATTCCGGCGGCCAGCGGCAGCGGCTGTGCATCGCGCGCGCATTATCCGTCCAGCCGAAACTGATCATCGCCGACGAACCGGTCGCTGCGCTCGATGTCTCCATTGCCCGGCAGATCACCGAGCTGATGCAGGCGCTGCAGCAGCGGCTGGGGGTCTCCTGTCTCTTCATCAGCCATGATCTCGCCGTGGTCGAGCGCCTGTGCCACCGCATAGCCGTGATGCGCGCCGGTCGGATCGTCGAGACCGGGCCCACGGATGCGATCATCGGCGACCCGCGCGAGGAGTATACGAAGACCCTGATCGCAGCGGTGCCTGGGCGTATCACGCCAGCTGTTGCAGCCATGCCAGAGAGGCAGAGCCTGGTGGGTTGAGGGTCAGTCCGGCGATGATACCGGTCGGCGGCACGCTCGATCAGCATTCCGTCAGGTGGGCACCGGCAGCCGATAGGCATCCTTCCCGCCGGATCACGCGGAAAGCCTCCGGTGCCGAAAACGCTCGACAAGGAGCATATGAGGCACCGTCAGTGCCGCCAGACCGATAAACACGACACGCAGGACAGAGCTTTCGAGATCAGCCCCGTCAACACGCAGAAACAGGCCCAATGCAAGGCTCGCGCCGAGCACAGATGCGACCATGATACCCGCCGCCGCGCGTAAGGCGGCCGCGCGCTCCGGCAATGCCTGCAGCGTGTCGCGCATGTGTCGCAGCGAGTGAAGCAGACAGAAATAGGCGATGAAGTACAAAAGCGGCGGCAGGATTGCCGCCCCCATCCAGATTCCGGCCAGTTCGAGCAGCGCTCCGCGCGCGTGCCGCGACAGCTGCAGGAGCGCAATCAGGCCAAGGCTTGCACCGATCAGTCCGGCCACGGCGATGGCATATGCTATCGGCTCGGCAAAGGCGCCATCGGTCAGCACGGAAAGGATCGCCACGACATCCGTGACATGAAACAGCGCCGGGGCTCCGATGACCGATAACCCGGCTGCAATACGCAAGAGCAGCCCGTCCATCTCCCAGTCGCCCGAGAAATGCAGAGCCGAGTACGCCAGAAAAGCGATCAAGGCCAATCCGGGGGCAAGCCACCACAAGGCCGCGACTGCGCCGGCAATGCCGATATAAGCACCATAAAACAGCATATGATCAGCCGCTCCGGTCAGCGGCCACAGCACGCGGGCCATTGGCAGATCCAGCGCACCGTGCGGCAGCCCGAGCAGCGCGACCGCCGGCGCAAGCAGAAGTGCCTGCGTCAGGGGACCCGGCGCAAAGACCATGTTGAGCGCCGCCAGCACAAGCAGGCCCGCGAGGAATATCCCGCTCTGGACAGACCGGCCAAGGGTCATGTCAGGCCCGATGCGGCGCGCAGGAACGGCATGGAGGGCAGCGCCCACATCACCGAAAGACGATCATCGCTGCGGGTCGATCCCGACAGAAAGCGCTCGAGCCGATCGGCCGGCGTGTTGCGAAACAGGGTCTCGAACAGGGCCGGCCCCCGTTCCGGCGCAGCCGCGAGAACCCGCAGGAAGACCCGGTCCATGAAGCGGCTGACGGCACTGTCTTGTGGTATACGCGGCCTCTCCCCGCGCAGAAGCTGGGCCACGACGTGATCCGCATGCATCTGGATGCGCTGAAAAGCGTATCCCGTCGACGGGCGCGCCGCTCCTCCTGCAAGGCCGATATGGCAAATGCCGGGGACCTCCGGTGCCCGATAGCCGACCTCCATCGGAAGGGCGCCGGCCTCTTCGCGAACCACATCATGGTCACAAGCCCCCAGAGCGACGATTTCCGCGTCCAGCCAGGCATGCATGCCCGCTCGCTCCGGAGGCTCGGGGGCGAAGGACGTCACCTCTATCAGGGCGCGATCCCTGGCGAAGGGCAGAATGTAGAGAAAATCGACACCCGTGCTGTAGCCGCGCCTGAAATGCATCAACGGCACGGTATCGGGATCGAAGACCGCCTGCGCGGTGACGATTTCGCGCCCCACGAAGAACTGGCCGTAGGCGGGGCGGCGCGCAGGCGGGCGCGCATCGCATACATGGCGGGCACTGAAACCGCCATCCGACGTCTCGATCCAGATGCCGCCGTCCTTCGGTCTGACCGATCCCGCCGTCGATCCAAGCACGATATTCCCGCTGCGCGCATCGTCGATCAGAGCCAGGGACCGATCGTAGAAGGCGCCGGAAGCGACGGATTGGTAGGGAAACCGGCGCGAGCCCCGCAGGACGGCCCCGCCCGGCCCTGATACGGTCCAGCGCGTCCAGCTGGCGCGGACACAATCCTCAAACGGATCGGGGCCCGTCCGCCAGAAAGACCATGTCCGGTCATCGTCATATCGATGACGCGGCTCTATGACGCGAAAGGACAGCCTTGTCGGCGCAAGTCTTGCGGCCAGGCTCAGCCCTGCGCATCCGCCCCCGAGAATGGCCACATCGACATCAGGCATGCACGTCTCCCGCCCGCACGGATCCGGTTCCCGCCACGCCCTGCCAGGCAAGCGCCAGAACCGCGCCGCATGCCAGTCGCAGCTTGCGCGGACCGGCGACGAAAACGCGCCCGGTCAGGGGGTCGCAATCACGTTCACGCAGCTCCGCGCCGATACCACGATAGATGGCGGAAGATGCTGCGACGGAAAGCCTGAGGCGCAGGGGAAGGGCACCAAGACCGGTACGCCCCGACGCATAGAGGTATTCCGCGCGGTGCAGGAGCGTGGCGACCGCTGCGCGGATATCGGCGCGAATGCGTGGCGTGGGATCTGCAATGTCAGCCGGCTGCCAGCGACACAGCGCAGCCGGCAGATAACGCCGCCCGGCGCGGGCGTCCTCGGCCACATCCCGGCAGATGTTGGTCAGCTGCATGGCCTTGCCAAGATCCGCTGCGGCGCCGTGAAAACGTTTTTCGACGTCGAAAAGATCAGCGATCATGATGCCGACCGTGCCTGCAACGGCATGGGTATAGCCATCGAGGGCAGCGTAATCCGCAATCCGGACCTCGCCGATATCACCACGAACGCCATCCACCAGCATGGCGAAAGCGTTCAGGCCGCAGGGACGTCCAGCAAACAGCGTGCTCGCCCTGTCCACGATCGGATCGGCGTCATGACCCGCCGAGCCCCAATGACGCAGGGCGCGACTGATTTCGGCAAGGCGGGCCGCAGCAGCGTCGCTTCCGTCTTCATCGGCGAGGTCATCGACGAACCGGCAAAGCGCATAGAGTTGTGCGACTCTCGACCGGTCGGCACGGGGCAGAAGGCGCGCCGCCGGTGCGAAGCTGCGTGCATGTCGTGCCATGATCGCTTCTGCTTCCGCTCCGGTCATGCGCCCGCCTCCACCTTCGGCAGCAGCTGGTCGAGCACCTTGGCCGAGGAGATCACACCCGGAAGCCCGGCACCGGGATGCGTACCGGCACCGACGAAGTAGAGCCCCTTCACGCCCTCGCCGCGGTTATGGAAACGGAAATAGGCTGATTGGGTAAAATCCGGTGAAAGCGAAAATCCGGCCCCGTCGACCGACAGATAATCGTCGCGAAAATCTTCCGGAGTCATGGCGAATTCGGCGGTGATCGTGTCGGCCAGCCCCGGCAGCATGGTCGCATCCAGCGCCGCGACGATGCGGTCGCGCAGGCGTGGCCCCTCGATGGCCCAATCCTGCCCGCCGGACAGGTTGGGCACCGGACAGAGCACGTAGAAGCTGTCGCATCCTTGCGGTGCGAAGGACGGGTCCGTCGCTGTCGGACGATGGACATACAGCGAAAAATCCTCCGCCAGGTGTTTGCGGTGGAATATGTCGGCCAAGAGCTCGCGATAGCGTTCGCCGAACCAGACGGTATGGTGCGCGACGTCCGGCCAGGTTTTGCGGGCGCCGAAATACAACACGTAGAGCCCCATCGACAGGCGCGCCGTCTTCTGACGCAGGCGTGCCACTGTGGACTGCACTTTCCCGGGCAGCATTTCCCGATAGACATGCATCGGGTCCATGTTGGAGACGACGATGTCGGCGGGCAGGTGGCGACCGTCATCCAGATCGACTCCGGTGGCCCGGTTGCCGTTCACGGTTATCCGCTCGACCGTGGTCCCCAACGATATCTTAATGCCCTGTTCGGTCATGAGCCGGTGCAGCGCATCGATGAGGGCACCGGTGCCGCCCATGGCGAACCAGACACCATGTTCGCGTTCGAGATAGTTGATCATGCCGTAGATCGCGGTCGTGTCGAACGGGTTGCCGCCGACCAGAAGAGGCTGGATCGAGAATGCGCGCCTTATCCGCTCATCCTTGAGATGGCGCGAAACCATCTGCCAGACGCTCTCATAGCCTCGCAGCCGGATCAGCTCCGGTATCTGTCGCGCCATGAATGCCGGCGAATGAAAGGGCGCGGAGGCAAGCTTCGTAAAGCCGACATCATAAATCCGCTTTGACCACGCACCCATGCGCCGATAGCCCTCGACGTCATCGGGTGACAAACGCGCGATCTCGGCCTCGGTACGCGCCTCGGTCGGCCCGTAATCGAAGGTTTCACCGTCAGGATACCGGAAACGATACCACGGGTCGGGCTGGACCAGCGTGACGTAATCGCCGATGACTTTGCCAAACAGGGCAAAAAGCTCTTCGAAGAGCCGAGGTGCCGTCAGAACCGTCGGCCCCGCATCGTGCCGGAACCCGTCTTTCTCGAAGACCTGTGCGCGACCACCGAGGCGCGGGCAACGATCGATGAGATGCACGGAATAACCCAGCGCACGCAGGCGCAAGGCCGCAGAAATCCCCCCGAAACCGGCGCCGGCCACGATGGCATGCGCAGTGGAGAAGCGCGTTTCATGTCGCATGATCGGCCTCCTCGAGGTGCATCCCGGCAAGGCCGGTTTCGACGCGATCCGCCAGTGCCGCGAGCGGGATGCCTGCGTTTCGGGGAATGTTCCGGGCCGCGTCCCGTGAAGCAGCGAGCTGGGCACGCGCATATGCGAGCGTCGTCGCCCGCGCGCTGCCCACGGAATGGCCGGCATTGATCAGGGTCGCGACGATGTTTGTCCTTCCCGCCAGCCGGTCCCCTTCCAGATCGGACAGATCATCGGCGATCTGATAGCCCGATGCCAGAAGCGTGGCAGCAGGTATGACGTGGCGGTCGTCTTCGATATCGGCAAGAATCAGGGAAAGCCGCACGGGGAGAGCGATCAATGGCCCCGATTTCGCGCCGGCAATGTCGATGGCGCGCTCGAACGACAAGTCCGATGTTGCGGCAAGATCATCGACCTGACCGGCGATCGTGTCGGTTACCGCTTCATGCATGACTGCAACAACGCGACCCGTGCGCGATGTCGCGGCAGATGCGAGCGCAGCGTAAGCGGCTGACAACAGCAAATCCCCGGCGCACAATGCAGAAGCGGCGCCGCAACGGGCCCAGATCGCAGGCTGCCCGCGACGCATGGTGTCGCCGTCCTGCAAGTCATCATGCACGAGCGCAGCATTGTGAAGCAGCTCCGACGCAGCAGCGACGGCGATGCTTGCGTTTTCCGGCAGGCCCAGAATACGCGCGGTGTCGAGGGCGAGCCGCGCGCGCACCCTGTTCCCTCCAGCATCAAGGTGACGACATGCATGCGATGCAGCGGTTCCATCGCCCAGCATCGCCCGCATCTTGATCTCGACCGACGGCATAACGTCGACAGCGAAACTGTTATCGTGTTTCATTTCGTGCCTTCCACCCGCGAGAGAACAAACCAAATGTCTTCTTGTTGTGAAATATCCCCAGAATGAAAACCGTTTCGCTGAATCTGGCCGGCATGACGATTTTCAACGCATGATGACTTTGGATGAACGAGATACATATTCGGCAAAATTCTGTTCTGACGTTGACGTCTTGTCGAAGCCCGGATGAAACATCGCTCGCCAGACTGGTCTGGCGAGCGATGCAGGCCTTATTTCGCTGTTTTGGCGGATCCGCCGGCACTGCTCGGTTCTTTCGCAGTTCCGGTGCCCGGGACAGCAACCCTTTCGCCGGTCTCGTTTTCCGATTTGCGGATCGCGATTGCCAGGATCAGAAGCCCGAATACGGCTTTCGCCACGATATCGGCAATGGTGTAACCGACCTCGACAGCCACGATTGCCGCACCCCCGGTGAGACCGATGAGCGGGAACAGGAAGACGATCGGGTAGAACAGCCACGACACGACAACCAGATAGGCAGCGCCGTTGATCAGCCCACGAACGTTCTCCGGCTGCTTGTCAATCGAGCCGCGAAGGCCGATCACCAGCTGATAGACGATGTAGAGGAACGGGATCATCGACAGGACCCAGAAGGTGAACCTGACACCTGCGGTATCCGCCACTTCGCCGGGATATCCGAGGATGATCATCAAGGCCGCCGCGCCACCGAGCCACACGCTCTTGGAGATGGTCTCGCCGCGCGCAAGCTTCATCACGAGGATGAGTTCGACGAGAAGAAGCGGAACAGTCAACAACCAATCAACGTAGCGGTACGCCTGGTTGAATGGCGATCCGGTGGTTTCTATCGTATCTACAGTAACAGCAAATGCTGATTGCCATGACAGCATGATCTGAAGATAGTGATACCCTGCAATGGCAGTGACGAGGCCTGATATCGTTATCGCCATTCTGTAATTCGGCGTAACAAGACCCCGAGAAAACCAGAGAAACAACGTGGTTGCGGCCATTACGGCCAAACCAAACGAGAATGCGTTCTGGACAAACTCATATTGCCCAATCGTGAGTGATCCCAGTTCCATTGTATACCCTCCCAGAGGTTCTTCCATACAACTTTGCTTGTATGGAGCTTGGTCAAAGCAACTGGCGAGAATTGCTTGAGCGCGCCCACGGCCTCCGCCGCGCGGCACAAAATCAATTGTGGCACGTTCCAGAAATTGCCATAATCTGCGACGGTTTGGCACAGATACTCCATAAAGAACGCCTGCGACGAAATGTTGCTGCGCGCGCTCGTATCGGCGTCGCGCCGTTCATTTGCGACGGGCGCGCGCACCGCGCCATTCCGGGCCGCCGGCTCTTGCATCAACGGATCGATCTGCGGAAATCGCGGCGTTCACTTGCCAGCCATGCGCGTGGTACGATAATGGCTTGCTTGTCGGACGACGCACCATGACGCGGGTATCTGCTGCTCCGCGCCCGGAGCCAATCGCAAGCGTATTCAAGCCGCTGGATGACCCTTTGGCCCATGCGGATGCGCAGGGACAACGCGGCAGGTGGAACCAACGGCTGGCGTTTCGTTCCGTCAGCCGGGCACCCGCTGACAGAGAAAACGATGCGTCGCACATCTTTTTCGGGCGCCTGCCCTGACTCCGTCCGGTCGGCATGCGTTATAAAATCGTGCTTCAGGAATTCAGCGCGCCGCTGGCGCTCTCGCGAGGAAATCAGCCCACCATGTCAAGCCATGATTCCGGCCTGCCGGTACCGCAGCAAAATGACGACCTCTCGCAGCAGCTATCGCTGAGTGTTCTGGTCTCGCGCCTCGAATCCCTCGTGGGCCGTAAGCGTGTCAGCATGCGCGCGGTCGTCGAAGTCGCCGGTCAGGCCGCCTTGCTGCCAGCCCTGACGCTGCTGGCGCTGATGATCGTGTCGCCGATCAGCGGCGTTCCGTTCTTTTCATCGATCAGCGGCCTCGTCATCGTCCTGCTCTCGACGCAGTTGCTCATGAACAAGAGCGAGCTCTGGCTGCCGGATTTCCTGATGCGGCGCGAGATCCCCGGCAAGCGCCTCGCAACCGCACTGCGCTGGATGAAACGGGCGGCGGATTTTCTGGAGCGTTTCACCCGTGGCGGGCGGCTTGCGTTCCTCGTCAGCGACAGGATGCTGAAGCCGCGTCTCGTCATCTGTCTGATCGCCGGACTCTGCATGCCGATTTTCGAGATCGTACCATTCTCCTCGACATTGCTGGCGGTGATCGTGCTGATGTTTTCCCTGAGCATCATGACCAATGACGGTCTATTCGTCCTGCTCGGAACCGGCATGCTCGCCCTCGTGCTCGCCCTCGCCCTGACCTTCGGGATCACCGTCGCCGAGGCGCTGGATTGACGCACGGGAAAGGCGGCAGGAGACATCATGCTCGCGCAATGGCCCATGATCGCATTGCTGGCCAGCTTTGCCCTGGCAGCGGCAATCATCTTCTTCAGCGGTCTGCGGCTCACGATCCTCGCCGACAGGCTGGCCGACAGGACCGGCCTCGGAGAGGCCATCGCCGGGGGCGTGCTGCTGGGCGCCGCCACATCGTTCAGCGGCACGATCGTCTCGATCACGGCGGCCTTCGACGGTCACGCCTCGCTGGCCTTCTCCAACAGCATCGGCGGAATCGCCGTGCAGACGGCCTTTCTCGCGATCGCGGATGTGACCTATCGCAAGGCCAATCTCGAACACGCCGCCGCCGAACTCGCCAATATCTTCCAGGCACTGGTTCTGATCGGCCTGCTGGCATTGCCCCTGAGCGCGATGGTGCTGCCGGAGTTCACGATCTTCGCGGTGCATCCGGTCTCATTCCTCATTCCGCTGGTTTATGCTGGTTCCCTTGTCGCCAGCCGGATCGTGCGCGAGACGCCGATGTGGCACCCGGTTTCCACGAGCGAGACACGAGACGACTTCCCGGAAGAGGAAAGCGACGCGGCGCGCAAGCAGTCGACCCAGCGGCTGTTTGCGATGTTCTTCGTCTTCATGGGCATCATGGGCTGTGCCGGCTGGGCGATCGCGAAAATCGCAGCCGAAATGACCATACGCTTCGATCTGTCCGCGTCTCTCGTCGGCGCCCTCATGACCGCCGTCACGACGTCGCTTCCGGAACTGGTGACGACGCTGGCCGCCGTGCGGCGTGGCGCGTTGCAGCTGGCGGTCGGAGGAATCATCGGCGGCAATACCTTCGACACGCTGTTCCTGACCGCTGCGGATGTCTCCTATCGCGACGGCTCGCTGTATCACGCCATCGGCATGGCCGATTACTTCTGGGTCGTCGTCTCGATCCTGATGACCGTGATCCTGACGGCCGGGCTGCTGATGCGCGAACGCAAGGGACCGATCAGCATCGGGCTCGAAAGCACGCTTCTCCTGATGATCTATGTGGGCGCGGTGGTGTTGCAGGCCATCGTGCTGAATGGCTGATCCGCCGGTCGCAAGGCAATTCAGTG